>JABZHK010000159.1:0-2601 GCA_015258885.1 Atopobium sp. | reverse complement strand
ATACCGTTTAACGCAAAAAGACCCCGTGAACGGTTTTCACGAGGTCTTACCTTGCAATCTTTATGCAAAAAACTTTCTTAATTGATACTTCACTTTGACAATTGAAGTACCAGGTTGCTTAGTTGCTATGCCTTTAGATAGCGGCCCATAGCAATAGCAGAACCAAAGAGTCCCAGAAGCAAACCTAAGAGCAGCAAAAGGCCACTCATACCCAGCATGACCGTTGTTGGAATAGCAAAGGTCAAGAAGGTCATGCTTTCTGCCATAACCGGGAGAAGCATGTGGGCTCCAACAACCAAAACGACAATGGCGAGAAGAGCGCCGATAAGAGCCTCAAGCACGCCTTCCATAAGGAATGGTCCGCGAATAAAGCCGTTAGATGCACCAACCAAACGCATGATTGCAATCTCACGACGACGAGCATTAATAGCAAGGCGAATGGTGTTGTTAATAAAGACAAAGGCAACAAACACCAGAAGTCCGACAAGACCAATAGCGCCAATACGAATGTATGCTGTTACGCTAAACAGACGCTCAACGGTCTCGCGACCATACTGAACATCACCAGATGGATTGCTCTTATTGTCCGCAATTGCTGCAAAAGATGATGAAGAAGCAATGCGCTGAGCAACGTCCTGAACATCCTTAGGATCCTTGAGCTTAATCACAAGAGATGCAGGAATAGGATTCTGACCATCAAGAGCAGAAACCGCATCAGAAGCATTGCGGTAGCTCATGGTAGTACGGTACTCCTCAAGAGCCTGATCTTTGCTCTTATAGGTTACGGACTCAACCGTATCCCAGCTCTGAATCTCTTGCTGGAATGCAGTTACTGCAGACTGATCTGCATCATCAGAAAGAAATGCCTGGATAGTAACGCGATTCTCGACACTTCCTACCATGTTCTCGATAAGAGCGGAGCCAAGAATAAACAGGCCGATGATGAACAGCGACAAGAAGATGGTTACGATTGCACCAAGAGCGGTAGACCAGTTCCTTCTAAAGTGGCTTCCGGCCTCACGCAGAGAGTATCCAAAATTAGAGAGCCCCATAGTAGCCATAGCCTCCCTTCTCCTGGTCGCGGACAATATGACCAGCCTCAAGTGCGATAACGCGCTTGCGCATAGAGTCAACCATCTCGCGATCGTGTGTTGCCATTACAACCGTAGTGCCCGCACGGTTAATGCGGTCAAGAAGCTTCATGATGCCCAGAGAAATTGCTGGGTCCAAGTTACCCGTAGGCTCGTCGCAGATAAGCAGTGGTGGGCGGTTAACCATTGCACGAGCAACGGAAACACGCTGCTGCTCACCGCCAGAAAGCTGATCTGGGTAAGCGTCCATCTTCTGGCCAAGGCCTACCAGACGCAGAACCTCAGGAACCTGCACCTTAATAACAGAACGAGGCTTGCCAATGCACTCAAGTGCAAAAGAAACGTTCTCATAGACGGTCTTATCGGGCAGAAGCTTAAAGTCCTGGAAGACGGTACCAATCTGACGACGCAGATAAGGAACCTTGGAGTTACGCATACGTGTAAGGTCCTGACCAGCAACAATAACCTGTCCGTGAGTTGCCTTCTGCTCACGCGTGATAAGACGCAAAAGAGATGACTTACCGGAACCAGAGTGTCCAACTACAAAGACAAACTCGCCTGGGTAGATATCAGCGCTGATGTTATCCAGTGCTGGGCGGTTTGGCTGTGATGGATACACAAGCGAGGCACCCTTAAAAGAGATGGTAGGAGTACCAGTGCGCTCAACCTGAGGTGCGTCTTGCGCAAGATCAGCAAAGAACTTTGCGCGATCAAGAGGCGCTTGCTCAGGGTTATTTTGCTGCTCAGCAGTTACCACGTGTACAGCTTCTGCTCCAGAAGCAAATGGATCAGATACAGTTGTTACAGTTTCAGCAGCCTGGGCCACTGGCACATCAGCAGAAAAGTCCTGGGTTTCAACTTGATCAGCTACAACGTCTTGCTGGTCAAGCTGGTTCAGATCATCCTGAGAAATTACCCCAAAACGGTCATCAAACGAGGACTCCTGTTGCTCATCAGTGCGAAAATGATTAGCCACAGTTGCTCCTTTTCTTACTCCGAAGAGACAGATACAGAGTTTATTTTACCAAAAGTGCAGGTATGTTATACGTCACGCAGTTCATCCACAGAAAAACCGCCTCTTCTCTACTGAAGAGACAGTCTAAAAATCGCGAGAAAAACGCTGTTGAGCGTTAGTTATACGCCACCTGTAAGTTAGTTCTACACCTGTTACGCAGTCTGCATCTTTGCGCGTGTCTCATCAATGATGGCACGAACCTTAGCTGCGTTAGCTGCAATCTCCTCTTTTGAACCCTTGGTAAGCAGGCTTCCCATGCCGCAGCAATCAACGCCACGCTCAAGCCACTCAGCAAGGTTGTCAAGATTAATGCCGCCAGAAGCCATCAGAGGCATCCAAGGAGTTGGTGTCTTAAAGAGGTTGACCAGCTCAGGGCCATAGACGTTAGAGATTGGGAAGCACTTAATAAAGGCAGCACCCATCTCAAGGCTGTGGTTAGCCTCTGTCATAGTAGTGCAGCCAGGCGCATAAGGAATCTGATACAGGTTGCACATA
>JABZHK010000158.1:0-2616 GCA_015258885.1 Atopobium sp. | reverse complement strand
GCAAGAAGCTGCGACGCAATCAGTTGGGACAGATAAAAATAACGGTATCGAAGCGCAGGATGACAGCGCGTCAATCCAGATAATTCTTGAGCCACGCATGATTGAGAAGAATAGCGTGCGATTTTTGACTTGTTAGTCAGTTTTCTGCATATTTGAGTGTCTGTATTCATTCTGATGCATACGTAATTTTTGGGTTCAAAATTATGTGCCAAAAAAGGTAAAAAACGCGTTTAGTTGGAAATGAAAACTTAAAATTGGCCGATTTATCCCCAACTAAGACGATTTTTTACCGCGTCAAAAACTTTTATCTGGGCAAACGTTGTATGCAGAAAAATGAAAACCCCAACTAAACGCATTTTTTACCACTTTGGTGTGTATACGCTTTACTTGGGCACCATTTTGGTTGCATTTTGGCATTGTGGATACCGTTGGGGGATCGTTTTGCTGCTTAAAAGACACCTTAAGCGTCTCTCAGGAAAGAAATTTCCAGAAATCTCACAGTGATAAAACGTTTTATCACTTACAGTAGTACTTGAAACATAGCCGAAGCATCATACTGTTATGTATGTGTTGTTTTGCTCGCTTCAACGCGCCCGCAAGGCGCTTGCGTCGCAGCTCGCAGCCGCCCGCAGCCGAGTGCGAACAAAACAAACGCTCAGGTGATGGAAGCAACGAGGTTGCCTAACCTGCGTAAACGCGCAGGTAGCAGCCCAAGAAAAGGAGGAGCACATGGCTCAGCCCGTGTACGGCACACCTTGGCAGACCCTGAATCAGCCTGTATCTGAGGACGAGCTTGCCGGCGTCGATAGGTATTGGCGCGCAGCTAACTACCTGTCTGTTGGTCAGATTTATCTTCGCAGCAACCCTCTTATGAAGGACGGTTTCTCTCGCGAGGACGTTAAGCATCGCCTGGTTGGCCACTGGGGAACCACCCCAGGCCTGAACTTCCTGTTCGGCCACGTCAACCGCTTCATCCGCGACCATAACCAGAACACCATCTTCCTCATGGGCCCTGGTCACGGTGGACCTGCAGGTACCGCACAGTCCCTGCTCGACGGCACGTATCGCGAGACCTACCCATTCATCACCGACGATGAAGAGGGCCTCCAGAAGTTCTTCCGCCGTTTCTCTTATCCTGGCGGAATTCCTTCCCACTACGCACCTGAGACTCCAGGCTCCATCCACGAGGGCGGCGAGCTGGGCTACACCCTGTCCCACGCATACGGCGCAGTCCTGGACAACCCATCCCTGCTGGCAGTCGCTGTTGTCGGCGACGGCGAGGCAGAGACTGGCCCACTTGCAACTTCTTGGCAGACCAACAAGTTCATGGACCCACTGACCGATGGCATTGTTCTCCCAATCCTGCACCTCAACGGCTACAAGATTGCTAACCCAACCATCCTCGCTCGTATCTCCGACGGTGAGCGCGACGAGTTCTTCCGCGGCATGGGCTACCACCCATACAACTTTGTTGCAGGCTTCGACGACGAGGATCACGCATCCATCCACCGTCGTTTCGCAGCTCTTCTCGAGGCTGTCTTCAACGAGATCTGCGCTATCAAGACTCGCGCAGCCGCAGGTGACGCATCCCGTCCTTACTACCCAATGATCATCTTCCGCACCCCTAAGGGTTGGACTTGCCCTCCTTACATCGACGGCAAGAAGACCGAGGGCTCTTGGCGCGCACACCAGGTTCCACTGGCATCCGCTCGCGACACCGAGGCTCACTTCCAGGTTCTTCGCGACTGGATGGGCTCCTACAAGCCAGAGACTCTCTTCACCGAGAAGGGCGCAATCCGTCCAGAGGTTACCGCTTTCATGCCTAAGGGTGACCTCCGCCTCGGCGCTAACCCTAATGCAAACGGTGGCGCAATCCGCCGCAACCTCGTTCTTCCTGACGCAAAGAAGTACGAGATCCCAGTTGCCGAGAAGGGCCACGGCTTTGGTGCTACTGAGGCAACGCGCGTCCTTGGCGAGTACACCGCTGAGCTCATCAACAGCAACCGCTCCGAGTTCCGTATCTTCGGACCTGACGAGACCGCTTCCAACCGCCTGCAGCCTTCCTTCCAGGTAACCGATAAACAGTGGTTCGGCGGCTTCAACGACGACTTCGAGAACGACGAGCACATCTCACCAGTTGGTAACGTTATCGAGCAGCTTTCTGAGCACCAGTGCGAGGGTCTGCTTGAGGGCTACACCCTGACCGGCCGCCATGGTATCTGGTCAAGCTACGAGTCATTTGTCCACATCGTTGACTCCATGATCAACCAGCACGCTAAGTGGCTCGAGGCTACCGTCCGCCACATTCCATGGCGCAAGCCTATCTCCGCTCTCAACCTGGTCCTCTCCAGCCACGTTTGGCGCCAGGACCACAACGGATTCTCTCACCAGGATCCTGGTTTTGTTGACATCATGCTCAACAAGAGCTTCAACAACGATCACATCACCAACATCTACTTCCCAGCAGACGCTAACCTCCTGCTTGCAGTTGGCGAGAAGTGCTATACCTCCACAAACTGCATCAATGCAATCTTTGCTGGTAAGCAGCCTGCTCCAACGTGGGTAACCCTCGACGAGGCTCGCGAGGAGCTTGCAGCTGGTGCTAAGGAGTGGAAG
>JABZHK010000157.1:0-2709 GCA_015258885.1 Atopobium sp. | reverse complement strand
CCGTTACACAGCACAGTTTGCGCTCGGCAATTGGTATGGTCCAGCAGGACGTGTACCTCTTTGATGGTACTATCGCGGAGAACATTGCATACGGCTGTCCTGAAGCTTCTGAAGAAGACATTGCGCTGGCAGCAAAGCGTGCAAACATCGCCGAGTTCATTGAATCGCTGCCAGATGGGTATGACACGCAGGTAGGACAGCGCGGAACCAGACTTTCTGGTGGACAGAAGCAGCGCATTTCTATTGCGCGTGTATTCCTGAAGAACCCGCCGCTACTCATTTTGGATGAGGCTACTTCCGCTCTGGATAACGAGTCCGAGCGCGCGGTCCAGGAGTCCCTTTCCGAGCTGGCAAAGAACAGAACTACACTGGTCATTGCCCATCGTCTTTCCACGATTATGGGCGCTGATGAGATTATTACCATCAACCAAGGCCGTGCGGTTGAGCGTGGAACTCACGATGAGCTGCTAGAAAAAGGCGGAATCTACGCTCATTACTATCAAATGCAGTTTGGTGGTGCACCAAACATCGCAAGGCGGTAAAATAGAGCCTTAAGTGCTTTGCGAACTGCGGTTTGCGGCAGCAATCGTTCTTCTCGTGATGCGCTTAACTGCAGGTTTGCGGTTTGTAACTTGCGGTCTGCGACTTGCAGCTTGTAAACCTACGGGTGGAACTAAAGAGCAAAAGTCAACGCATCGCACGCTTTTAAGTGTGTTTATGCAGGTTGAATGAGAGAGCTACATGGCTAAAGATGATGCAGAACGTTCACGTTTCGCGCGCCGCCAGAAGGGCGCGCTTGATGCTGACGCAGCTGAAGAGTTGTTTACCAAGGTAGACGAGACGGGTCATCCTAACGAGGAGCGCGCAGCTCTAGAGCGTGCTCGCAGACAGGGTGGAGCTGCGGCGGTGGACGTTGATCCACTTTCGGGATCTGATCCTTCGGGCTCAAATATCGAGAAGGTCATTACAAAGACGGCAGTCCTTTTTGTTTTGGTTTTCCTGGTAATCGTTGTTCTGATGCAGGTCTCTTGTGGTGTTATTCGCCGAGCTAACACAGCAAATCTAACCGAATCAGTTACGGTGAGATCTGTTGCATCTGCATTGCGTGGCGGTGTCGAGTGGGGTAATGGATTTACGCAGTTCCCCGAGGATTTCTCGGTTCAGGAAGCTGACGAGAACACAGGTCGCGTTGAGGTAACAGTTACCGATACAACCTCAAAAGACGTGCTTGAATGCTATGCTGGATCCAGTGTCCAGGCACAGGCATTTGCTATTAACGCGCTGCTCAACCCACGAATCAATACCGTTGTCTATCACGTCAGTGTTCACAGAAATGACCAAGGTGAGCTTCAGAAATCTCAACTCTTCGGATTCCTTAAACCTGGCGGAGATGCAACACCTATCTTTACCTTTACGTTCTCAAAGACACAGTCTTCTGATGGAGTAAATATCACCATGGTCATTACTGGTGCAAACGATACCATTCAAAAAGAGCTACGAGACCAGATTGCCACGTCATTTACGCCGGTCCGCGTGCTTGGCGGTATTGTAGGCGGAGACTCTTCAACAAAGAAGAACACCACTACGAGTACCACTGGAACTACTAACAGCACAGGTACAAGCGACAGTTCTTCAGGCACTAAGTAGTCTACGTACCTGCAAGCAAAAGAGCAAAAGAGCCGCTGAAGTCAGCGGCTCTTTTGCTTGTGCTGCTGGTAACGGCTTATTAGGAGGTTGGCGCGCCTCAAAATGGTGGTGCGGCGAATGACTTAGCACGTTAATTTGACTGAAAGTCATAGGGTTGGCGTTTTTAAGACGATTGTAGCCCCAAAAAGGTAAAAAAGCCGTTTAGTTGGAGGTTTTAATCTTTATGCATGACAATTTTGAGCGATTTTGATTTAGCAATGTGTCGCTTGATTAACGCCAACTGGGCTTTTAGTAATATCAAATATGTAATCAATTTCTTCGATTTCCAACTAAACGGATTATTTACCTTTTTCGCCTTATTTTGAAGCTCAATTTTTGTTTGATAAAAAATGAAACGAATAAAGGGCTAGGAAAATGCATTTTCATGCATAACGACAATTGCTTGCGTAAAAATAGGTGCCCACTCTACGCGAGTGAGCACCTACGACAAAGAAAAAATACTTCTCTACAACGCAAAGGTCTGTACGAGCACTTTACTTTTGCGGAAGCGTCTTACTCCTGCAGAAGCTGGGCAATTAGGCCAAGCTTTGTCTCAAACGAAACGCCACGAAGCTCAAAGTTTGGCTGCTCACGAGTAATTTCCATGGACTCACAAACAAACTCACCAGCAAATTCAACCGCGTCAGCGATTTCCTGACCACACATAACTGCAGCTAGAAGCGCAGATGCAAACAGGTCGCCGGTTCCGTGCAGCATGTATGGCAGAAGCTCAGAAACAATCTCGCCGCGCTCGGATTCGGTAGCAACAAAGTTGCGGATGAGGCCGTCGCCACGAACGATACCCTTAAGAACGACGCACTTGGCGCCCATCGCAAGCAGTGCATCAAGCAGCTCATCTACCTGCTCATCAGTCAAATCCTGACCAGCGTATGGAATACCCGTCAGAATTGAAGCCTCAGTAAGATTTGGTGTCAAAATATCTGCGCCGTTTACCAGGGACTTCATTGCGTCACAAAGCTCTTGCGTATAGGTTGGATACATCTTGCCGCCATCGCCCATAAC
>JABZHK010000156.1:0-2751 GCA_015258885.1 Atopobium sp. | reverse complement strand
AGTGGCATAGAACCCGTCTGAGCTGCGTCATCAAGCGTGATACGAGTAAGCTTCTGCCCGCGCTTAACCTTGGAGAACAGAGGAACGTACTCAAAGACAATGTTGGAGTTCTCAAGACCATACCAACGAGCAGGAGATCCGCAGATGCGACGAATAAAGTACTTAAGCTCAAGGCAACGAGCATCAAAACCGTTGATGTCAGTCTCTGGAGCTAGTACCTTACGTAGCAGACAGAATCTAAAGTCACCAATCTCGGAGTGCTCCTTGTAAATGGAATACTTGTGATTCTGTGGAGCAAGCTGATTGTTCTTGATCAAATCTCCAACAATCTGATACAGATAGGTGTTAATACGCTGGTTTACCCTAAAGCCAAGGCGCAGGGTGATCTTGAATAGGAAGTCTGTACCAAAGTCATTGACGATAAACTCACGGGTATTTGGATCGTCTGTCAGCGAGATATTAATGAAGTAGTAGGCCTTTGCGCGCTTTGGGCGCTTATCCAAGATGGAATAAAGGATGTCTCGGTCTAGCTTGTCAAATGAAGAGTCATTGGTCAAAAAGACCAGGTTATCAGCGAGAGTTGAATAGTCCGCATCGTGGCTCAAGCTACGGAGCTGGTCAATGTATTTATCTACGGGGAGATAAACGCTCTGCGTCCTCTCGACAGCGGTACCGCGGCGCCAGACAAACATGACAACAAAGATTGCGGTAGCCATAAGAACGGTAAAGTAGCCGCCGTGGAAGAACTTGGTAAGGCTTGAGAAGAAGAACATAGCCTCGATAGCACCAAAGAAAAGAATGAATGGAATGGCCGCCCATAGGCGCTTTCTGATAACAGCCAGGTAGGTGTAGAGCAAGATTGAGGTCATGAGCATGGTAACGGTAATTGCAAGACCGTACGCTGCTTCCATGTGCTCAGAGCTCTGGAAGAGAAGTACAACGCCAATGCAGCCAACCCACATGATGTTGTTTACAAGTGGAATGTAAATCTGGCCCTTAGTTGTGGAGGGGTAGTTGATCTTGATATGAGGCATAAGGTCAAGCTTAATAGCCTCAGAGACAATGGAGTAAGAGCCAGTAATCAGTGCCTGAGAGGCAATAATTGCAGCAAGCGCAGAGAGAATAACGGCAAATGGTCTAAGCTGACCAGGAAGCATTTCAAAGAAAGGATTGAGGTCTTTGATTGCGTTGAAGCTCTCGTTGGTGTGGTTAGTGATGATCCACGCGCCTTGTCCAAGGTAGTTCAGAATCAAGCAGACCTTAACAAAAGGCCAGCTTACGTAAATGTTGCTCTTGCCAACGTGACCCATGTCAGAATAAAGCGCCTCTGCACCAGTGGTACAAAGGAAGACACTACCTAAAACCATGAGACCAGCTGCATTGAGCTTGCCATCAAAGAGGAACAGAATGCCGCGGACTGGGTTAAGAGCTCGAACAACGCTAATGTCAGCAAACATGTTCATAACACCCATGGCACCCAAGAACAAGAACCAAAGCGTCATGACAGGGCCAAAGGCCTTACCAATGGTAGAAGTACCTGCCTTCTGTAAGGCAAAGAGGGTGCAGAGGATGATGATGGTAATCATGACAACAATGTGCTGATTATCACCAATAATAGCATGAGCTGCAGGAATAGTACGCAAACCCTCAATAGCGGTGGTTACTGTAACAGCTGGGGTCAAAATACCGTCAGCAAGAAGAGCTGCGCCACCAATCATGGCAGGAATAATCAGCCATTTGGCGCACTTTTTAACCAAACTGTAGAGCGCAAAGATTCCGCCCTCATTGTGGTTGTCTGCCTTCATTGCAACCATGACGTATTTAACGGTTGTAATGAGTGTCAGCGTCCAGATAATGAGGGACAGAGCACCCAAAACAACATCGGTGCTCATGGTAAGAAGTCCACCATTACCAGCGATAATTGCCTTCATGGTGTACATTGGAGAAGTGCCAATGTCACCGTAGACGATGCCAAGGGTAACAAGTACCATGCCAGCACTTAGAGGAATGCCAGTTGATTTCTTGGCTTTGTCCTTAGAGAAAAGCGCATGAAATGCAGCTTTACTTGTATTCATCCATTAATCCTCTCAATAGATGATTAGTACAGTTCGTCATCATATGTTAGTCCATATACCTAGTTATAACTAGACGAATGTACAAACGTACTTATTTTGCCTGCAAACGGAAAAATTTACTCATTTTCCCGCGGTTTTCTCGAGATTTTATATGCATGGTGGATCTTCTTATTTCTTGAGAAGTCCTCCGGAATAGTTTCACTTGTTATGTCTTCGATGATGACACCAGCTCGCTGGATCTTCTCGACATCTGGTTTAAAGGTACGCAGGTTGCACGAGAAAATAGCAACGCCACCGCGAGTTAGAAGGCGAGAAATGCCAATGATGAGCTCTGCATGATCTCTCTGGACATCAAACGAGCTCTGCTTCATGCGCGATGAGTTGGAGAAGGTAGGGACATCGCAGAAGATGACGTTCCAGCGGTTTTTGGTGTGCCGCATCTCGGTAATCCAAGACAGGACGTCTGCCTGGACAAACTCGTGCTCCTCTCCGTCAAAACCGTTGCGCTTCATGTTGCGCTTGGCCCACTCAAGCGAAGGTTTGGAGAGGTCAACGGTTGTGGAGTGAAGCGCGCCACCATCTGCTGCGTAGCAGGTAGCGGTACCTGTATAGGCAAATAGGTTGAGGAAGCTCTTAGCTGCGCCGGCGCTCTTCATGAGCTCGCGAATCTCTGCGC
>JABZHK010000155.1:0-2775 GCA_015258885.1 Atopobium sp. | reverse complement strand
AGCGTAAGCTTGGACTCGGTTGAACCAAGCAGCGCCGTGAGCTCATCCAGAACAATTCGAACAACGTTTTGAGCTGGAGACAGAGATTCCAGCACGTCAGCGGTCATGCACTGCTCTTTACAGCGGCCGACAAACTCCTTAACTACCTTGTAGTTAACGTCAGCCTCGAGAAGAGCCATGCGAATTTCTCGCATTGCTGAATTGATATCGTCCTCAGTGAGACGGCCCTTTCCGCGCAGAGCGGAAAATGTATTTTGCAGTCTATCTTGCAGGCTGTTAAACATTACTGAACTCCCTCACCAACAAGTGCTTCACAGAATGAATGAGCATCAAATATCTGAAGATCATCGATTGACTCGCCCACACCAATACGATAAATAGGCAGGTTAAGCTGGTTAGAAATTGCCAGAGCAATTCCTCCCTTTGCGGTACCATCAAGCTTGGTAACAATAAGACCGTCCAAGGACAGTGCATCATTGAACTCTTTTGCCTGGTTAAGGCCATTTTGACCGGTAGTTGCATCAATAACCAAGACAACGCTAACAGGAATATCTCCTGCGCGTTTTCTGGTAACCGAGACAACCTTAGCAAGCTCGCGCATCAGATCAGATGAAGTGTGCAGGCGTCCAGCAGTATCAATAAGTACCAGCTCAGTGCCTTGTTTTTCTGCAGTCTCAACAACCTCAAAGCAAACACTTGCAGGATCAGCGCCACGTTCTCTGGTTACTACCTCAATACCAGAGCGCTCTCCCCAAACCTGTAGCTGCTCAATTGCAGCAGCGCGGAAGGTGTCAGCGCCACCAATCAAGGTCTTAACGCCACTGGCATGTGCACGACCAGCAATCTTTCCAACAGTGGTAGTTTTACCAGCGCCATTAATGCCTACAAACAAGACAATGGAAGGCGTATCTGTAAAGGGGTCTCTTTCTGCAACAGGAAACTCTGCCGTAAGGCGCTCTACAAGGGCACGGCGTAGCTGGTCGGAGCGTATAAGGTTTTCTCGCGCCGCACGCTCGCGCAGGTCATCGGTGACGCGCATTGCTACCTCAGCGCCCATGTCACCCATAACCAGCGTATCCTCAAGGTCATCCCAAAAGTCTTCGGTGACCTCTCCGCCCATATAAAAGATTTCGCTTAAGGTCTCACGGGAACGCTCAAGACCGCGGCGAAGATTGTCCATAAAGCCCATTAGATATCAACTACCTTTCCGGTTGTCTTGTCAAGCCTCTGAGAGACAACGTGGCTGACACCATCTGCCTGCATGGATACACCATACAGAACATCAGCCTGCTCCATGGTGCGCCTTTGGTGAGAAATGACAATCAGCTGAGTGGTCTCTTTGAGCTGCTCAATGGCATCAAGCAGCTTGGAGAGGTTGGCGTCGTCGAGCGCAGCCTCAACCTCATCAAAGACGTAGAACGGAACAGTACGCGTTCTGTATACAGCAAAGAGCAATGCCAGGGCGGTGAGGCTCTTCTCGCCACCTGACATGAGCATCATCTTGGTAATGCGCTTACCGCGCGGCTGAGCCACAATCTCAATGCCTGTCTCGGAGAGATGGTCTGGGTCAGTAAGCTCAATGTGAGCATGACCTCCAGGGAACAGCATCGAGAAGATCTCGGAGAAGTTCTGGTTGACGCGGTCAAAGACAACAAGGAAGCGACTGCGCATCTTGCGGTCAATCGCCGAGATAATCTTCTTCAGTGAGGTTCGAGCAGCCTCTAAGTCAGCTACCTGCTCGTTAATGTAGTCAGCGCGCTCTTTGAGACGCTCGTACTCATCCATGGCAACGGCGTTGACAGGACCCAGCGCCTCAAGCTGACTCTTGAGCGACGCAGCAAGGCGTTCTGCCTGCTCTCTATCTTCTGGCTCAGGAAGCATCAATGCCTCGTCCAATGAGGCGCCCGTAGCAAGGATGGCCTCGATGGCGTTTTGAACCTGAACCTCAAGCTTGCCAATCTCAACGCTAATCTGGTTAGCGGCGTCTTTCTCTTTTTCTACCGCAAGCGCAGCTTCAGAAGCAGCGTTTTTTGCCTCAGAGATGGTCTCTCGCAACGTCTCGGAGTCTGCCTCAGCCAACGATGCGCGATCTTTGAGCCTAGACGCCCACTCGAGCGCCTTCTGGTGCAGAGCATCGTAGCGCTTGTACAGCGGGTCTACGCGAAGCCTGATTACCTCAAGCGCGTGTGTTGCCTGTTTAGCAGCAGCAAGCTGCTCATCCAGCTGAGACAGACGCCTCTCAAGCTCTGCCTGGCGAGAAGCCATGCTCGTTGCGCGCTCTTTTGCAACAGTGAGGTCCGTCTTTGCATCCGAAAGCTCTCGGTTGGCCCTACCCTGTGCGCGAATGGCATCCTCATGCTGATCCTGCAGCTCTTTGAGCTCAGAAGCTAGCGACTCCATGCGAGCCTTAGCCTCTTCTGCCGCACGCTTGTGCTCATCAATATGCGCACGAGCCTCTTGAGCGCGCTCTTTGGCCTGCTCTCGAGAAGTGCTCACCTGCTTCAGCTCAGCCTGAGAAGACGCAACCTGTCCCTCAAGACGACCTCGCTCCGCAGCAATAGAGGTAAGCTCACCGTTGAGGCGAGCAACCTCACCCTTGGACTGCGCGCTTTTCTCGCGAACTGAAGCCAGCTCATTCTCGCAGTTGGTAACTGCAGAGCGAGCAGCCTCAAGATGGCGTTTGAGGGAAGGAAGCGCACCCTCAAGCTCGCGAATACGACGCTTACGCTCAAGAGAGCCGTCCTCAGCCTGAGATGCATGTCCCAGGACCAGACG
>JABZHK010000154.1:0-2821 GCA_015258885.1 Atopobium sp. | reverse complement strand
ATGACATTGCAGATAAATCAGAGCTACGCCGTGGCGAGAAGTGCCTCTACAAGACACTTGGCACTGGACTTGCCATCAACGTTGGTGATTCTGCGCTGGTCAATGTTGTCAGACGCGTTACCGTGGCCGACCGCCTCTCTGACCAGCTTAAAGTTCGCGTTATCGACGCCCTTCTCGCCATGCAAGAGCACACCCTTGAGGGTCAGGCGCTTGACCTTGGTTGGGCTCAGAACGAGCGCTGGGATATTACCTCTGAGCAGTATCTTTTTATGGCGCTCTCCAAGACCGCCTATTACTCTGCTGCATATCCCCTGGTACTAGGCGCGCTCATCGGCGGTGCTGACCAGAAAACGCTTGATGCGCTCAAAGAGTTTGGCCTCAAGGTAGGCCTTGCCTTCCAACTGCAAGACGATCTTCTCAACCTGGTAGGAAACGCCCAGGTACAGGGCAAAGATTTTAGGTCAGACATCACTGAAGGCAAGCGCACGCTCGCGGTGGTCTACGCGCTCGAGCATCTTGGCCCAGCAGAAAAGACAGAGCTTGTCTCCATACTTTCTGCGCATACAAGCGATACTTTGAAGCTTCAGCGCGCTGTGGAGCTTATGGAAAGCGCTAATGCGATAAAATTTGTCCGCACGCACGCTCTTGCCTTAGTTGATGAGGCAAAGCACGTGCTTGAAAACGTGATACTTACTGAAGACGCTCGCGACACACTTTTGTCTATGGCAGACTTCTTTGTGAACCGAGAAAGGTAATTATGGATCCTATTACTCCTGGTAGCACTGGTGCTGCCGTTGAAGACATTCAGGAACGCCTCGTAAAGCTTGGCTACACCATCGAAGACGATGAGCGCCAGAGCCACACGTTTGGCAAGTCAACTGCTCGCGCCGTTGCGCGCTTTAGGCTTGACCATGACCTTTCTCTTGGAGAAGAAGTAGATGCCTCTACCTGGGCAATCATGGTCGATGAGGGCTATGAGCTAGGAGACAGAACCCTCTACCTTCGTCTTCCTAACTTCCACGGCAATGACGTGCGTCAACTGCAAGAGCGTCTCAACATCTTGGGTTTCTCGTGCGGAAAAGTTGATGGCCATTACGGTGTTCACACCGAGGCTGCCGTTAAGCTCTTCCAGGAAAGCGTCGGCGAGCTTGCTGACGGTATGGCATTCCAGGATACCCTCGATGCTATTGAGCGCCTACGCCACGTTTGGTCTGGTAAGCAGGCAAAAGGTCCTCACCCACAGGGCCCTATGGGCTTTGCGCGTGCTGCCAACGTTCTTGAAACCACCTGCATTGCCATTACGGGAGAAGATCCTATCTCTAGAAACGTGGCCGCCCGCGTGTATAACCTTTCTAAGGCAACTACTGAGGCAAGCGGTATGACCATGATTGATCGCGCTGACTCTCCTACTGATGCAGCTACCATTTTGGTTCTGACCACGGCTTATGCCCCAAGTATGCCCGCTCGCGGACAGGTGGGTATTGGCTCTGTTTCTATGGAAGCAAACGAGACGCTGCCAGCAAGACTGCGCACCGCTATCGAGTCTGCTGATGCAACGGGCTCCCCTATCAAGATTGTGCTGCCAGAAGGAACAAACGTTGACGGCTCATTTACTACCGCAGACGCGCAGACCTTAGCAGTTCTTGTTCTTGATGCAATTTGTGGAGCATTTGCCTCGCTAAGCTGATACACTTAGTAGGGTTGCGGACAAAACCAACGTAGTGATTACATTGGGGTATCGTCCAACGGTTAGGACACGGGTTTTTGGTGCCTGGAATGTGGGTTCGAATCCTACTACCCCAGCCATTTTTACGCAACTTTTGTGTAGGGACGCACTCGTATCGAGTAATACGAAGTACTTTGGAGGCTTACGTATGCCACTTACTGCGATTGTCCTCGCTGCAGGCGAGGGAACGCGCATGAAGTCCCACCACCCTAAGATTGTGCACAAATTACTAGATAAACCCCTTGTTTGGTGGAGTGTCAACGCTGCAATTACTGCTGGCGCTGACCGCGTCATTGTGGTTGTTGGTAACCACGCTGACGAGGTTAAATCTGCACTTTCTTGCTTCCCTAACCTTGAGTATGTTGCCCAGACCGAGCGTCTTGGCACCGGCCACGCCGTCAAGGTTGTTAAGGATGCTCTTGGTGGCTTCAAGGGACCCGTTGTTGTTATCAACGGTGACGCATCTCTGTTGCGCGCACAGTCTATTCTGGACCTTGTTGCAGAAACTAAAGCTCACCACAACGCATGTACCGTACTTACGATGACGCCACCAGATCCAACCGGATATGGTCGCGTCATTTCTTCTAACGGCCAGGTAACTGCCATTGTTGAGCACAAGGATGCTACGCCAGAGCAGCGCGAGCAAGAGCGTGAATGCAACGTTGGCGTGTACTGCTTCTGTGGCGGAAGACTGACCGCAAACATCGATCTTCTCGGCAATGACAACGTTCAGGGCGAGTACTACCTCACCGACATGGTGGGCCTTTACGTCAGCCAGGGTGAGCCTGTTGCTGCCGTCCACGTTGACGACTACAAAGAGGCGCTGGGCGTCAATTCCCGCTCCGAGCTTGCCGTTGCCACCCGCATCATGCAGGAGCGCATCAACGAGCACTGGATGAGCCAGGGCGTCACCATGCTGGACCCAACCTCCGTCTGGATTGGCCCCGAGGTCACGCTTGGTATGGACACCGAGGTTCTCCCGCAGACTATGCTCTACGGCAAGACCTCAATTGGCGAGAATTGCGTGGTAGGTCCTAACACTCGTCTGACCGATACGCTTGTTGGCAACGACGCTGTTGTTGACGAGACTGTAGC
>JABZHK010000153.1:0-2841 GCA_015258885.1 Atopobium sp. | reverse complement strand
CGGGCACGCTGCCGCCGGATTCACCAGGGAACGAATCTGCCGAAGCGAACAAAGCGTTTGCCTGCATCTGCAGCTCTTTTTCTGCCAGCTCAACGGTCTTTGGGTCTCTCGCCCTAACTTGATCTGCAAGCCAACGGCCAAGAACACCGCGTCCTATCAGGTCATTTCCTTCTTGCAGCAGCACGGTGGCCTCTGCGATGGCAATGATGAGCTCGTCCTCGGAGTAGGGAAGCACGTTGAGGCGAGAAAACTCTCCCTCGGGCAAATCTTTCTGCACAAAGCAGCAAAGCGTTGCCTCGGGATAGCGCTCAATCAGCAGGTCAAGGTAGTGTTCTGCCTCAACCAGCTCACGCTTCTTGAAGTGAATAGCCAGGCGAGCCAGCAAAATCCACGGGTCATCTGCCCCACGAGGCGGATCAAGCTTGCGGTACTTGTCCATGAGGTTGTCGAGGGCGTCCTCGTCCTCGAGTTTTGCGTATGCGAGCGCAAGCGTAAAACGAGCATCGGCTGAATCTGCAGCGTCAAGCTCCAGGAGTTTCTCGCCATATGCGATGGCGTCTTTGTTGCGGCCACAGATAAGCGCACGAGAAGAAAGCGTGGCTAACCAGCGCTTATAGGGGTTGATGGCCAGGCGCTGTGCAAGTTCTGCCTGCTCGGCAGGAAGCCCCTGCGAGGACTCTTGCGCCTTCTGGTAACACGCGGCTTCTACCTGGGGAAGTTTCTCCACAAGGAACTGGTAGTAGGCGTCAAAAAGCCTGCTATTTGATGCGTGGAGCATGCGCTGGGCATCAAAACAGTTGGGGTCCAGCTGAATGGCCTGATTGAGGAGGCGTTTTCCCTGGTCGATAAGGGCCTGTGCCTGGGATTCTTCGACAAAAGGCAGGCGATAATCAACAATCTCGGCTGCTTGCGCAACTAGATTGAACGCGCGGTCTTCGTCGGTTTGAGGGAGGGAATTGCGGTCGTTGGAGAATCGCCAGTTGAAGTCCTTCATCAGCGTAGCAATGCTGTCCTCGTCGCCGACTTGCGTGCGAGCAAAGCGGAGGATAAGCCGCTGGTAGTCTTCTTTTACCGGGTCAAACGCCACAGGATTCCTTTCTCTCTTACGTAATGATATCGCAGGTTATTGAGGTGTGCGGCGCAACTCCGCGAGCGTCGTAAGAAGATTGTGAACGGCAGACGGAAACGTTTGGAGTGGACGGGTTTCTCGCCAGAAGGGCGTCAGTTTCCTGTCAGATACGTGCATAAATTTTGAACGATATTGCATAAAATGACACTTTCATTTTGGTACAGGTGTCCAAAATAAGCTAGAATAGAAATGTTGAGAAGAAGTAATTGCGAAGAATGGCTTCGCTAGCCGCTTAGGGAAGCGGCACATAGTTAAGGAGAGGTTTTATGGGACGTTTTACAAATCCACGCGATCTGTATTTTGGCGAGGGTGCTCGTCACGAGGTTAAGAACCTCAAGGGTAAGAGGGCGGTTATCGTTTCTGGCGGCAGCTCCATGCGTCGCGGCGGCTTCCTTGATGACATCGAGAATGACCTCAAGTCCGCAGGTTTTGAGGTTGCTCACATTGAGGGCGTCGAGTCCGATCCTTCCGTCGAGACTGTTATGAGCGGCGCTGCTAAGATGAGCGAGTTCCAGCCAGACTGGATCATTGCTATCGGCGGCGGCTCCCCAATCGACGCAGCTAAGGCTATGTGGATCAAGTACGAGTACCCAGAGACCACTTTTGAGGACATGTGCAAGGTCTTCGGTCTTCCTGAGCTCCGCACCAAGGCTCACTTCTGCGCAATTTCTTCTACTTCCGGTACCGCAACTGAGGTAACCGCATTCTCCATCATTACCGATTACCAGAAGGGTGTTAAGTACCCAATCGCTGACTTCCAGATTACCCCTGACGTCGCAATTGTTGACCCTGAGCTCACTTACGGCATGCCTGTTAAGCTTGTTGCTCACACTGGTATGGACGCACTGACTCACGCTATCGAGGCATACGTTTCTACCGTTGCTTCCATGTACACCGACGGCGACGCTCTGCACGCAATCCGCGAGATTGTCGAGTGGCTGCCAAAGTCCTACGCAGGCGACAAAGAGGGACGTCAGCACATGCATGACGCACAGTGCCTTGCTGGTATCGCATTCTCCTCTGGCCTTCTGGGCATTGTTCACTCCATGGCTCACAAGACCGGCGCTGCATTCTCCGGTGGACACATCATCCACGGTTGCGCAAACGCTATGTACCTGGGCAAAGTTATCCAGTTCAACGCTCGCGACGAGCGCGCAAAGACTCGCTATGCATTCATTGCTAAGGAGATCCTGCACCTCGAGGGCAACACTGAGGACGAGCTGGTAGAGGCACTTGTTCAGAAGATTCGTGACATCAACGACGCTCTTAACATCCCACAGGGCATCAAGAACTACGGCGAGGGTGGAACCAAGTCCGAGACCTCCATC
This sequence comes from Atopobium sp., assembly GCA_015258885.1. Lineage (GTDB taxonomy): Bacteria > Actinomycetota > Coriobacteriia > Coriobacteriales > Atopobiaceae > Lancefieldella. The sequence goes on along the minus strand of JABZHK010000153.1, from coordinate 384 downwards.
ATCGACGAGAAGGAGTTCTTCGAGAAGGCTCCAGAGGTTGCTCGCCTTGCTATCGAGGACGCTTGCACCCTTTCCAACCCACGCAAGCCTACCCAGGAGGAGATGGAGCAGCTGCTTAAGTGCGTCTACTTCGACCTTCCTGTTGAGTTCTAAGATCTAGCTTAGACACTTAGCTTCGCTAAAAGCCTGGTAGCGTTCCGCTACCAGGCTTTTTTGTGCGCACCGGCGCGAGCGTAGGCGCTGCGACGTGCTGGTAACGTGCGCAGGCGTGCGCGGATGGGCATTTCGGTGTCGAAAGTTACTCGAGTCACCTCCAAGTGGTAAAAAATGCGTTTAGTTGGAGATTTCATTTTTCTGCATACAACGTTTTCCCAGATAAAAGTT
>JABZHK010000152.1:0-2852 GCA_015258885.1 Atopobium sp. | reverse complement strand
ATTCTAAACGTCAAAACACGCGTCTTACCCGAGCCAGCTCCTGCAAGAACCAACAGAGGTCCCTGAGTTGTCATAACCGCCTGATGCTGGGCAGGATTCAAACCTTCAAGATCAATCTGCATTACGCCGTCCTTGTGTCAATCATTCTTAGACTAAAAGTGTACCCCGATAACCGGACATTAATTGCGCCACTTTGCTCCCACTCCACAATTAAAAAACCGGCCCTCAAAAGAAGACCGGTTTATCTGCAAGAACGTGTCTATCGAATCCATGCTCACGTATGGCGAGAAGATCTTCTAGCCCAAACACTTGCCTTAGTTCATGGAGTTTGTCTGACGGCTCTTTGCGCGAGCAACAACAGCCAGTGCAATCACGCCACCTGCGACACATGCCATAACAATAGCGCTAAGCGTGTGATTCTCATCACCAGTGTATGGAAGCACAGAGCCTCCATAATACGGGATAGCTGCAGGATTTGGAGCTCCTGGGAAGCTTGGTGTCACAGGACCGCCAGGGTTGCCTGGGATGCTTGGAGTACCAGGATTCTCTGGAGTAGCAGGGTTCTCTGGGGTAACAGGAACAACTGGCTCTGGCTCCCACTCTGCAACAAGAACAACCTTAGGAGTGGTGGTAGTAAGGGTTACCTGATCTCCTGCCTGGTAGGTAGTACCATCAAGCTTCCAACCCTTGAAGATGTAGCCATCACGAGTTGGAACGGTTGCAGAAACAGTCTCGTTCTTAGGATCAGTGAGCGAATCAGCGGTGTTGCTATCAATACCAAAGTAACCGTTCTGTGCTGCAGGAGCACCAGTACCGCCGTTTGCGTCATAGCTGAGCTCATACTCCTGGTTCCAAACAGCAGTCAGGGTATAAGGGCTTCTCATGTTAAAGACTGTAGTCTCAGAAACATAGCGCTTATCGCCAGCTGGGTTGTTGTTTGCATCTGCAGGAACAGCAGAAGCACCAACGTAGCGGAAGTGGTTATCAACGTAAGAACGCTTCCAGAACTCAAACTTATAACCATCGCGAACTGGCACATCCTCAATGATGTTGTACTCAGCAAAGCCGTAGGTACGAGGGTTATTTGGAGTCTTGGACTCTGTATAGGTTGCGTTGCCGTAGATGGTGCCGCCATTTGCGTCATAAATAAGCTGGTTTACTGCAGATGGCGTTGGAGTAGGTGTGGGAGTTGGGGTGGTCTCTGCAGGAATAACGTGGATGTGATAGCCAACCCACATAAGATGAGTGGTGTTACCACCAACGTTAGCAGGGTCCGTTGAATCTCCTTGCATGGTAACAAGGAAGAATGCGGTAACAGGCTGGTTAGCAGGAGTTACCTTACGACCAGTGAACTCAAAATAGAACTGACCACCGTTGTTAGTAACGGTGTTGCTGTTTCCGTAGAAAGCATACGTAAAGTCATAGTCGGTAGCAGGGAGCTCAGGATAAGCACCTGCGGTGACCAGCGTAGTGGTTACGCCAAAAGGAGCAAAACCAGGACGAGTAGTGGTGTAGTGAGAATACGCACCGGTGTCTCTAATGGTCTGACCAACGCGAACGACAATCTCGCCATACTGACCAGGGACAGGAGTCTGGTGGCCAGAATGCTGAGGGTTGTCTGTAAGGACCCTGGATGTATCGGCATTACCGTCAGCCGAGAAAACAGAAACCTTTACACCTGGTGTAGATGTATCAATACTGTCTGCAAATGCAAGTTTTGGTACAGAAACTGCAAGAACTGCAACAAGCGCAAGCGCAAGCGTGCATGCAATTCTCTGAAGCGTCTTAATGTGGCGCATAAATCCTCCTGAAACTATTACAAGTAATTAATTACTCTTACGACCAAAAATCAGCCGTAAGAGCATAGAGGACAAGACAATTCTTAGTAAATGATCCAAGAGAGATTACATATATCTTTCATAGGTTTTCCACGCTTTTTCCATATGTTTTGCGCATAAAAAAGCGCGGCGAGAAACTCACCGCGCGTAAATGCATAGGTAGTAATGCTTGTAAGTCAAAAACTACTTAACAAGCAGGAAGTATGCGATAACAGCAATACCCAAAATAATACGGTATACGCCAAAAGGCTTGAAATCATGCTTGCGGACATAGCCCATAAGCGCACGGACCATAACAAGCGACACAATAAACGCCACTAAACAACCAACACCCAAAATAATTGCCTCGGGAGCAGTGAAGGTGTTGCCCTTCATAAAGTAGCGCACAAGCCTCAAAGCAGAAGCGCCGGCCATAGTAGGAATTGCCAGGAAGAACGTAAACTCAGCAGCTACAGCCCTTGAACAACCAAGTGCCAAGCCGCCCAGGATAGTTGCACCTGATCTTGAAGTGCCTGGAACAATTGCAAGTACCTGGAACACACCAATGCCAAGTGCGGTCTTCCAGTCAAGATTGTCAATGTCTTGCACGCGAGCCAGGTTGTCGGCTGAAGGAGCCTTCAGGGATGCGGCGGCGTCTGGACGCATGTGTTTACCACGAGGTGCTTCAACCTTTACAGTTGCAGCGACCTTCTCGCGATGTAGCTCAAGCACAATGAAGATGATGCCGTAGAAAATAAGGGTTGCAGCAATAACAAAAGGGCTTCCAAGATGCTCTTCGATGAAGTCGTTGAGCGGTAGACCAATTGCTGCTGCAGGAACGCAGCTGACCACCACTTTTGCCCAGAGTTTCCAGGTAGAACGCTTCTCGTCCTTAGATTTCTTTGGCGAGAAGGGATTGAGTTTGTGAAAAAATCCCACACATACTGCAAGAATTGCGCCAAGCTGAATAACAACGAGGAACATATTCCAGAAGTCTTCAGAAACATTGAGTGGTAAGAACTGATTGAGTAGCAG
>JABZHK010000151.1:0-2854 GCA_015258885.1 Atopobium sp. | reverse complement strand
GCTCCAGTCGGTAACGGCGTTAATCTGGTAACTGTTGGCGAGGAAGTTACTTCTCCTGTCTCTATTGACATTCAGAAGATCCTCGACGGCGTTTGCCCAAAGCTTATTCCACTGGCTCTTACCCTTTGCCTGTACTACCTCATGGCAAAGCGTAACTGGACTCCAATTATGTGCATCTGCCTGCTTCTGGTAATTGCACTTCTTGGTTCTGGCTTTGGCGTTCTCCCATATATTTGGGGTTAAGTAAGTGTGACGGGTGTCCACTTAGTGGGCACCCGTCTTTTATAGGAGAGTTTTAATGACAGCGTTTATGGGAAGACAGCCACTCTACGAACAGCTAGCAAACATGCTGCGCTATCGTATTGAGAACGAGATGGATCCAGATGATCCACTTCCTTCTGAGCGTGAACTCTCCGATTCCTACGGACTTTCTCGCACCACGGTAAGACTGGCCCTGCAAGAGCTTGAGCACATGGGGCTCATTTATCGTCAGCGTGGCCGCGGTACCTTTGTTGCAGACGTTTCTGAACGTGCAACAGACCTTATGGGAGGCTATAGCTTTACTGACCAGCAGCGTCAGTTAGGTCGCGTCCCTAAGACAACTATTCTGGAGTTTGACACTATTGAGGCTAATAAGTTCTTAGCCCAGCATATGCACGTTATTCTTGGCGAGAAACTCTTTCGCATCAAGCGTTTAAGAAGTGCCGATGACGTACCTATGATGCTGGAAGTAACGTATCTTCCAGTTTCACAGTTTTTCTCGCTCACTGCTCATGATGTTGAGCAAAAATCACTCTACCAAATTTTTGAAGAAGACTACAACATAAAGATTGGCGTAGCAGAAGAGGAGTTCAAGGCTTCAATTGCTCGCTCGGATGACGCTACTTTATTGCAAATTTCTGAAGGTTCGCCTGTTTTGAGTCTCACGCGTACCACGTACAATGACAGAAATATCATTGTTGAGTTCACACTAAGCGTGGCTCGTGCGGATCAGTTTAGATACAAAATTGTACATACACGCAGTTAAATAACTGTGAGAAGGGATATCAATGTTTAAGAAGAGCCAAGAAGAGCTAAAGGCACTAGGCGCTCATATTACAACTGCCGAGATTAAGCAGCAGCCTGAGCTTTGGGAATCTACCTTTGGCATTTATCAGGAGAACCTTTCTGCAATTAAAGAGTTTGTCGAGCGTGCTCGCAATCTTGGTGAGGGTCGTCGTACCCGCGTGGTCTTTACGGGTGCAGGTACCTCGGCATATGTAGGCGATACCATTACTCCGTATCTTCGTTCTCATGGCGAGAAGAGCTCTTTTGAGTTTGCGTCTGTTGCAACTACTGATATTGTTTCTGATCCATATGGCAGTCTTGATCCAGATGATCCAACGGTCTTGGTTTCTTTTGCGCGCTCTGGTAATAGTCCAGAGAGTCTTGCTGCCGTAAATATTGCTCGCAAGATTGTTAAAAATCTTTTGCTTATCAATATTACCTGCGCTCCTGAAGGAAAACTTGCCGTTGAATCCGCAGGTAAAGACGATACGCTGCTTCTTCTTATTCCTGGCGCAAATGACCAGGGATTTGCAATGACTGGCTCTTATAGCTGTATGACACTTCTTGCAACTCTTGTATTTGATAGTGCTGATGACTCACAGAAGAAGGCTTGGATTTCTGATGCTGCAGAGCTGGGTAGGCAGGTAATTGAGCGCGAGGAAGAGATTGCTGAGTGGCTCAAGAGCGATTTCAACCGCATTACCTATCTGGGTTCTGGTCCTTTTGTGGGCCTTGCTCATGAGGCTCAGCTTAAGATTTTGGAGCTTGCAGCTGGTATTAATGCAACGTCGTGGGATTCCTCGATGGGATATCGTCACGGACCAAAGTCGTTTGTCGACGAACACACCCTGGTGTTTGATTTTGTTTCCAATAACCCTTATACGCGTCAATATGATCTGGATATTCTTGACGAGATTAAGGGAGACCAGATTGCTGCTCTGACCATTGGTATTGAGCAAGAGGGGGCAACAAACTTTACGGGAAGAACATTTAGTCTTCCAGTATTTACAGAGCCTCTACCAGCACCTTATTTGGCTCTGCCTTTTGTAATGGTTGCTCAGGTGGTGGCGCTCTTGAACTCAGTCCGTGTTAACAACAAACCGGACACACCTTCTCCAACTGGTCAGGTTAATCGAGTGGTTAAGGGTGTTACAATTCACTCACTATAGGAATTACTAAGAAGGACGTGCCTATGGCGCGTCCTTTTGAGAATGATTGAGGTCGTATGAGTACATTTGCAGTTAAAGCAGATAAGTTCTTTTTACCAGGAGCAACTTCTGGTCCAGGATATTTGCTCGTAGAAGACGGTGTATTTGGTCATTTTACTAAAGAGAAGCCAGACTGCGAGATTATTGACCGCACTGGTTCTTGGGTGGCACCTGGCCTTGTTGATACACATATCCATGGCTTCCTGGACCACGATATTATGGACTGCGATCCTGATGGCGTTATTGAGATTGCCCAGGGTTTGCTCTCTAACGGTGTAACTTCTTGGCTTCCAACAACACTAACCGCAAGTGTTGAGCAAACTGGCGATGCTTGTGAGTCCGTTGCTGATGCAGCAGAGGGAATTGCGGCAAACGGCATTGACGCTGCTCGCATCCAGGGCATCTTCCTAGAGGGGCCTTTCTTTACCGAGAAACACAAGGGTGCCCAGAATCCTGCGTACTTCCTTGATCCAGATGTAGAGGTCTTTGATGAGTGGCAGGAGCGTGCTGACGGCTGGATTGCCAAGATTGCTATTGCTCCAGAGCGCGATGGCGCTCCAGAGTTCTGTGCAGAGATGGCAGACCGCGGTGTTCATGTT
>JABZHK010000150.1:0-2857 GCA_015258885.1 Atopobium sp. | reverse complement strand
CTTGCAAACAAGCGAGGCTGGAAAATTTTGAACTGGTAGCAAAGATTGAACTAAGAGCGACACCTGAACCGATAGCAAGAATCAACCTGTAACAACGACTGTCCTGGTCACAAGCCAGATAAGTGAGAAAAGCAGTCCCTCAAGTGGACGCACGAGGGGTACTTGGAGAACCAATGGAAATTTCGCGCAAAACTGACTATGCAATCCGCATGCTTTCTTCGCTGGTGAGAAGCCCAAAGAAGCTTCTTTCTGTTCGCGACGCCGCAGAAGAAAACGATATTCCATACTCCTTTGCTCGCTCAATCCAGCATGACCTGGTCATTGCAGGAGTAATTGTCAGCACGCGCGGCGCTCATGGCGGCATGATGCTGGCCATTGATCCTACTGAGGTGAGCGTTCTTGATATTGTCGAGGCAGTTCAGGGACCTGTTTTTATTTCTAGCTGTGAGTGGGCAGGTCCTAATAATGAGCCATGCCCTCGTCATAATTCGTGCTATTTTGGACCCCTTTGGTGCAGTGCCGAGAAAACCTTGCGTAATTTCTTTGCGTCCGTGACTTTGCATCAAGTTGTTGTTGAGGGTCTTATGCCAGAGATGGTTGGTGAGTTCCACCTGGTAAAGAACGAGAACGCCCAGCGTAATGAGCAGATTATCCAGAATGCCGCTGCCGCTATTGAGGCTGAGATTACCGCCGGCACATTTGATAACCTGCTTGATGGTGAGGTTATTTCTGCCGAGAAAAAGCCTTACGAGTTTAATATTGGTCGATAAGAAAATCTCACATACAAAAATGAGTGGCGAAGTGGAACCCGCATCAGAACTCACGCCGGAACTGCGTGCATTTGTCGAGTTTGTAGCCAAGAAAGGTCGCGAGTTGTATCGCGATTTGCCTTGGCGTCGCACGTATGACCCGTATGCTATCTGGATTTCTGAGGTTATGCTTCAGCAGACGCAGGTCAGCCGCGTAGATGGCCGCTGGCAGAGGTGGCTGGAGCGCTTTCCAACGGTCGATGCGCTGGCTGCCGCCGCGCCTTCGGACGTGCTTGAAGAATGGCAAGGCCTGGGCTACAACCGTCGCGCTTTGTCCGTGCATCGAGCTGCTCAGGCAATTTCTGAGGCTGGCGGCATCTTTCCACAAGATCCAAAGGAGCTGGTAAAGCTTCCAGGCATTGGTCCGGCCACTGCTGCGGGTATTCGTGCGTTTGCGTTTAATCTGCACGGTGTTTACCTGGAGACTAACGTGCGCACGGTTTTCCTGCACGAGCTGTATCCGCAGGCAGAGGGCGTGCCAGACTCCGAGCTTGTCCCGCTGGTAGAGCTCACGTGCCCCGCGAGTGTTACGGACGCCGTGAACGCCGATAGCGCTGCGAACGTTGCGAACGCCGATAGCACTGCGAACGACGCCACAGCGGAGCTCACACCACGTAGCTGGTACTACGCCCTTCTCGACTATGGTGCGTACCTGAAGAAAACCATTCCCAACCCTTCGCGAAGGTCAAAAAGCCACGTCAAGCAGTCGCGCTTTGAGGGATCTCATCGACAGAAGCGAGCCGAGCTCTTGCGCGTTCTTCTCGCCCATAAAGACGAGGGAGGAGCGGAGTTTGAAACGCTTCACCAGGAGCTCTGCCAGATTGAGGTCAATGCGGGGCGAGAAACCCTTGATGAGCAGGTTACCCTTGGCTTACTTGAAGAACTTGCGAAGGAAGGCTTTTGTCAGAAAAATGATGAATACTGGCTACCCTAAATGGTTATAATTCATAGTGCTGACGAAGGGGTCAGTATATGAGCATAAATGCTAATGATTATCATTTGCATTTGTTCACCACAGGTAACACAGCGCTACCCAGGCGCTTAACATGCGTTGACGTGCCACTCGTTAACGCGGGAGAGGAGAAAAAATGGCAGTAGATTTTGAGAATTCTCAGACAAAGAAGAACCTCGAGGCAGCTTTTGCTGGTGAGTCCCAGGCTACCAACAAGTACAGCTACTATGCTTCCCAGGCTGCGAAAGATGGTTATCAGCAGATTGCTGCTTTGTTTGAGGAGACAGCAATCAACGAGCGTGAGCACGCTAAGCTTTGGTTCAAGTATCTCCACGGTGGCAAGATTCCAGAGACTGCAGAGAACCTCAAGGACGCAGCTGCTGGTGAGAACTACGAGTGGACTACCATGTACGCTGATTTCGCTAAGGTAGCTGAGGAGGAGGGCTTCGCAGAGATCGCTGCTAAGTTCCGTCTTGTCGGCAACATCGAGAAGACTCACGAGGAGCGCTATCAGAAGCTTCTTGAGCGCGTTGAGTCCGGTGAGGTCTTTGAGCGCGAGGGTGTCAAGGTTTGGAAGTGCCTCAAGTGCGGTCACCTGCACGTTGGCGCATCTGCACCAAAGGTCTGCCCAGTCTGCGGTCACCCACAGGCATACTTCGAGGAGCAGTCCCTCAACTACTAAGTTGTAACTTCAACTTTTAGTGCGTTAAAAATGTACCCACCAGCAGGTCATCGGCTTGCTGGTGGGTATTTTTGTGCGCAGATGTTGCGGGGAGATTGGGCTTCTCACTATATGCTCGTTGCGCGCCTGATTTCTTAAAAGAATCTGTAAAATTTGCCTGAAAATATCAAAGAATCTGTGGATTTGCCTGATTTCATCAAAGAATCTGTATCCAAAATACAGAATCTTTGCACTTTTCAGGCTCGCTTTTCAGGCTCACTTTTCAGGCTCGCTTTTCAGGCAGAGTTTAAAGCGCGTCCGAGTTCGATCTTTCATGGAGCCTGATTTTCTCGCCATGTCTGAGTAATTTGCCGGAAAAGTTCACCAAGTCTGAGCTATTTGCCGGTTTTTCTCGTTATGTCTGAGTAAATGTAC
>JABZHK010000014.1:0-14429 GCA_015258885.1 Atopobium sp. | reverse complement strand
AAACGGCAAAGTTTGGGCTTCGACACCCCGACATGAAATCCGACTCTGAAATCAAATCCTATCCCGCAAAGGATGCGGACGGTTGGCACATGACAGATGTGACCTATCTATACCCTTCAACAAAACGCGGAATCAAGGGCATTACCGCTGAATTTCCATTCGGATCCGTAACGGTCATATGTGGTGAAAACGGAACAGGCAAAACTACGCTCGCAAAAGTCCTTGTAGGAGCCGCTCGAGAGCAGAGAGGCATCGTCGCCAGAAACGGGAAACATCTTTCCCGTAAAGAACGCCGCCTCCTCAGCTACTTTGTCATGCAGGACGTTGACTATCAGCTGTATGCCGGCAGCGTAGCGGACGAAGTGGTGCTTGGCCGACAGGTGGATGATGCACTCAAGGCACGCGCCTGGGAGGCACTGACAGCTTTTGGTCTGACGGATTTGGCCGACCGACATCCGGCCAGTCTTTCCGGCGGGCAGAAGCAGCGCGTCATACTTGCAACGGCATACTGCTCAGATGCCGAGCTTATTGTACTTGACGAGCCCACAAGCGGACTTGACGGACACGGGATGCACGAGGTGGTGCATTGGTGCCGCAAACTTGCATCCGAGAAAAAAGCAGTTGTGGTTATAACGCACGACGAACTGTTGGCGCAACTGGCAGGCGATTACATCGTTGACTTGTCATTGCAGAAAAGAGGTTGATGTCTCCATGAGTCACATTACGCCAAAAGACCGGACGGCACGTCCCAGTGCATTTTCAAAGCTTTTCTATTTTATGCGGCCCGACAGGAATCGAATGCTCTTCTCGCTTCTTCTAGCATGCATAGGCGAGGCGGCAGGCATGGTTCCTTATATTGTCGTTGCCTTACTTGCCGCGGGATTGGCGGAAGGGACGCTCACGCTTGAGTCAGCTGCTCTCCTATCAGCCGCAGCAGCAGCGGCCCAGATTGCAAAGTTCCTGTTCACCTGGCGCTCTTCCATGATCAGCCACGGGATCGCCTTCAAGGCTCTACGCACCATGCGTGAGCAGATGGCAGAGAAGATGGCTCGTGTGCCCATGGGGACCATCGTCGACACGCCGACGGGCACGTTCAAGAACCGGTTCGTAGACAACGTGAACCAACTTGAGGACGCCATTGCGCACTTCATGCCCGAGCTTCCAAGCACGGTATTTGCGCCGCTTTTGGCAATGATCATCGTATTCGCCATCAACTGGCGTATGGGACTTGCCGGGATTGCCACGATCCCCTTATGCCTGCTCTTCTATCTTGGCATGATGCGGGACTATAAGCCCAAAATGGCCCGCTATATTGCGAGCGAACAGCGGATGAACTCAACGCTGGTAGAGTATGTCAACGGTATCCAGGTGATCAAAGCGTTCGGACGCACCGCATCCTCATACGGCTCGTTTTCCGAGGCGGTAGCCGAATATCACGACTCCACGCTTGCATGGTTTCACCAAAGCTGGATATGGATGGCGGCGATACGGGCTATCGTCCCCTGTACGCTGCTCTTCTCGCTACCGCTCGGCGTTTGGCTGCTTTCGGTCGGACGGATCACATTACCTGCCTTCATGGTGTGCATCACCATCCCATTGGGATTCATCGGAGGAATACTCAAGTTCTCCCAGGCGGCAGGCCAAATTTCACGTATGGATACCTGCCTGAACGTAGTCTGGGACTTTTTAGGAGAGCCTGAGCTCTCACGGCCAAGTGAGCGCGTAATGCTTGACGGCAAGTCATTCACTTTTGAGAACGTCTCTTTTTCTTATCATGAGGGTACGGAGGTGTTGCACGATATCAACTTTAAGACGGAGCCGGGGCAGATCACGGCTATCGTAGGACCCAGCGGATCGGGCAAATCAACGGTAGCTAAGCTTATGGCCGGTTTCTGGGATGTACGTTCCGGATGCATTTCATTCGGCGGTACCGATGTGCGAGACATTCCCTTCGAGCAGCTTATGGAGCACGTCTCGTATGTGGCACAGGACACGTTTTTGTTTGATAGGACCATCGCCGACAACATCCGCATGGGCATGCCGGATGCAACCGATGAAGAGGTCGAGACTGCTGCACGTGCAGCCGGCGCTCATGAGTTCATCAGCCGGCTTCCTCAAGGGTATCGCACTCCTGCCGGTGAGGCAGGTGCAAGGCTTTCCGGCGGCGAGCGCCAACGCATCACCATTGCCCGCGCCATCTTAAAAGATGCTTCCATCGTCATTCTTGATGAGGCCACTGCCTATGCCGATCCTGAAAACGAAGCTCTGGTAGAGCGAGCCTTGAGCAAGCTTGTAGCAGGAAAAACACTTGTTACTATCGCCCACCGCCTATCAACGATCACAGGCGCCGACCAGATCCTCGTCATGGACGGCGGACGCATCGTTGCGCGCGGACGTCACGGTGAATTGCTGAAAACCTGTCCTTTGTATGCTCGCATGTGGAAAGAACATATGAGCTCTACCGTCAACGCAGAAGAGGAACCCTCATGTTTGCAATAATGAAACGCATCCTTGACTTGGCCGGAAGCTTCTCACCGGCATCACGCCGCAGCCTCATGGCAGGCATGGTCTGTAATGTCATTAAAGCGTTCTTCATGTCCGGAATGCTCATAGCGGTATGGTGGGCCCTTGAGATGCGAAGTCACCTGAGCGCAGGAGTTGCCCTACAATGTTTAGGGATCCTCGCCATCAGCGTAGCGGGTCAGTTTGCCTTCCAATATCTCGTGGACATACAGATGGACGCCGAGGGGTTCCACATCTTCCGTGATCTGCGGCTACGGGTGGGCGACCGCTTAAAAGGCGCTCCCATGGGCTACTTCTCAGAGCAGCGTCTCTCGGCGATAACCACCACACTCACTACCACGGTGCACCAACTCGAAGAGTTCATGACCATCTGTCTCACGGGACTCTCGGGCGGCGTAGCCATGGCAGTGATCATGAGTCTGTTCTTCCTGTTTCAAGCGCCACCGGTTGCCTTCATTACCTTTGTCGGCATTGCCGTAGGCCTTATTGTTTTGGATTGGCTGAGAAGACGCTCGACCGCCGTCACACGGGAGGTCACTGCCGCACAGGAGGAAATGACTGACAAGGTGATCGAATACGTCTGCGGCATGGCTGTATTGCGGGCATTCGCGACACCCGATGACGCACTTGCCGCAGCAAAGGCATCCTTTGAGCGGAAACGCCAGGCAGATTACGATCAAGAGCAGGCGGCACAAGGTATCCTCAAGCTCTATGCGCTCGTGTTCAACCTTGCAAGCTGCGGAGTTCTTCTCGCCGCATGCGCACTATATCTGACAGGCGCTCTGTCTCTCTCATGGGCGCTCACGCTGCTGGTTGCCGCTTTTATGATCTACGGAGAGCTTATCAGCGCGAACAACAGTGCGTTTCTCACCAAGAAGATCGAAGGAGAGCTTAACCGCATTGACGAGGTATGTTCAGTGCCAAAGCAAGACCTTACGGATGAGACGCTCTCACCCGACGGATTTGCCCTGGCCATGGAAGATGTCTCATTCGGCTACGGAGACGGTCGTCGTGTCATAGACGGAGTAACGCTTTTTATTCCCGAAGGCTCAACCTGCGCACTTGTCGGCCCGAGCGGCTCGGGTAAAACGACGCTGGTGAATCTGCTTGCGCGCTTTTGGGATGTCGATAAGGGTCACGTTACCATCGGCGGCATTGATGTCCGCGAGGGAACGGCGGAAAGCCTGCTTGCAAACATATCGATGGTGTTCCAGAGCGTATACCTGTTCAATGACACCGTCGAGAATAACATTCGCTTTGGTCGCCCCGATGCACCGCGCGAAGAGGTCATCGCCGCAGCAAAACGCGCACGCTGCCATGATTTCATTATGGAACTTCCTGACGGCTACGACACGGTGCTTGAGGAAGGTGGGGCAAACCTTTCCGGTGGAGAGCGCCAGAGAGTATCCATTGCACGCGCCATCATGAAGGATGCGCCGATCGTCATCCTTGACGAGGCTACGAGCTCGGTCGACCCGGAAAACGAGCACCTGCTTATGCAGGCAGTAACGGAACTGACACGAGGAAAGACCCTTGTTACCATTGCACATCGCCTGAACACGGTGCGCGATGCTGACCAGATCCTTGTGATCGACGGCGGGCGCATCGTTCAGCGTGGTACACATAATGAGCTAATGAAGGAGGCTGGTATCTACCGGCGCTTTATCGAGATGCGCCGGGAAGCTGCTGGATGGCGTATCATACGCTCTTAAACTTCATGGCTACAACTCTATTGTCACTTATAACTTTTCGTCACAGTGGCAATTGCCGCATCCGTCTCTCCAGCAACTGTCTGTAAGAGTGCACGGTCTGCTTTGGCACCTCCACGGCGAGACCATTCGCACAAGGTTTCAACCCAGTACATTACCATGGCTGACGCCTTAAGGTGCATTGAGAAAGCATCATCATGTGCCGTACGTAGTGAAATTTTGGAAGTTCTTCTCTACATACAAGCTTCTCAAGAATTTTCTCAAGCTTTTCAAGGTTTTTACCCTGCTTTTTTGCGTCAAAGAGACATCAAAAAGAGCTTGGTTGCATGCAACCAAGCTCTTTTACGTAACAAGTTATGAGGGGCCAATACCTTAGCTTAGGACAACGCCGCCAAGCCAGCCCCACCTTGGAGTACTCAAAGCACCAAGCTGAGAAATCCAAGAACTCAAGCTCTGGCTTCTTACAATACCAGAGAGGCAGTGCCTGACCATGCCGCCGCCAATGTAAATGCCAACGTGACCGTAAATCAGAGCTGCAGCAGAACCACCAAGGGTTGGAACAGCAATAATCATGCCAGGCTCAATAGCGCTCTGATCAGTAGAGTAGCACCAGGAATAGTACATATCACAAGCGTTGCCATAGAAGGTGCCAACACCTGCGTTTGAGAAGACATTAGAAACCCAAGCAGCACAGAAGCCAGCACCGGTAGATCCGGTATAGCCTGCAGCATTAACAACTGCAGCAGCAGAACCAGAACCAGCAGAAGAGGTTCCTCCTCCGCCACCGCCACCATAGTAGCTACTACCGCCATCGCTGTCGCTTGATGCAGCAGCACGTTGAGCAGCAACACGCTCTGCCTCCTGCTGAGCGGCAAGAAGCTCAGAATCACGCTGAGCGATAAGCTCTTTTACGTTGTCATCAAGATTTGCAACAACGTTTGCAGCGTCCGCCTGACGAGCAGAAATATCATTAAGCTGAGACTCCTGAGAAGCACGGAGATTCTCAAGTTCAGCCTTCTTATTCTCTAGCTCGGTCTTCTCAGACTGAAGAGCAGCCTTATCAGACTCAAGAGCGGCCTTTAGGTTCTTAACTTCCTCAATCATCTTCTGATCGGACTCAGAAATCTTATCGAGATAGTAAATATTAGAAGTGAGCTCCTCAAAGCTTGCAGAAGAAAGAATCATCTCCAAAGCACCAGCTGGGCCAGCCTTGTAGTTGCTGGACATACGAGCGCCAAGTGCTTTTCTCTTCTCGGCAATCTGAGTTTCCTTTTCAGAAATCTCTTTCTGCTTAGCATCAATCTGATTCTGCTTATCTGCAATCTGATCAGAAATAGCGCCAATCTGAGAGTTAGTGTCATTGAGGCTTGCCTGCATGTTGGAGACTTCATTAGAAATCTCATCAAGCAGCTTCTGAGCAGCATCGTAATCGCTACGAGCAGCATCAATCTGAGCCTGGGTAACACCAAAAGCAGGGCGAGTATTAATCAGGGATGCAGTAACGGCGGCGGCAGCAATGCCCATGCCGGCAAAAATCTTAAGAGCATCACGACGATTGAAAAGAGCAGCGCTCTGCTCCTCAATGGTAGTGCTTTGCTGTTTCTTTAAACTCATAAGGGTCTCCTAGAACGTTTAGTAGTACGGTGTGACCTTTGAGAGACTATTCTACCCGAGATACACGATGATATTCAAAAAGATACGTAATTTACAAACTCTCCGAAACGAATTTCGGGGAGTTTTAGCTCTAAATTGTGAGGTCAACGGTAGGATTTAGCGGTTTTCAATATGTGCAACATTTTTTATTGAAATGGTAATCCTGCCATCAGACTCGTGAGAAAATTCTAGGTAACCTGGACGTTCTGTTAGGTTTGAAGGGAATGAAATCTCAATTCCCGTATCGGTACGAATCTTATGATTCTTTGCAATTCTGTTAGCAACACCGCGTTTAACAGGAACTTCTTCGGGGAGCTCTCTACTTGCTACCTGAGCCTCGTACTTTTCCTGAATCTCAGGACACTCCTCAAAAATGCGCTTACCAACCTTGATAGGGTCTACTACCTCTTCTACCTCTGCTGCTTCTGCAACAGCAGCCTTAGCACGAGACACCTCAACAGCAGGCTCAAGACCATACTCTTCTGCCAAGTCTTGAACAATAACAGTTACCTCGCCAATAACTTCATGACTGGAAACCTCCGATGAGCACTCAAGGAAGAGTTCTGGGATGATGAACTTTCCCTCTCCTGCTACAGAGCGGTCATGATCGTGGAAATCAATGGCTCCTGTGTCCAAGTCAATGACCGCATATGAATCAACCTTTTGCGTAGGAGAAGGCAGTGTTGCATCCTGGCGCAAAATCTCATTTGCAGAACCGTTTACATCATGGATAAAAGCCTGCTTGCGCGGAAGAAGCACAATGGCAAAGAGACGTCTTCCCTCACCCTCAAATGCCTCAGCCTGCGCGTCCTCATCGTCTGCAGCAGCACTAGCAATCGCCTGACCAGCATCGGTATCAATGTAGTCCGCCACAAGAAGATCGCACTGCTCAACGTCATCTGCACGACGAAGCTCTTCCCAGAACCACTGAGCAATCTGGTGAGAAAACTCTACAAACTCAACGTCTCCGTGGGTATATTCCTGAAGACCTCCAGCAAAATTGCTGGTAGGAGCAAACTCTCCGTGCCTGGACTCTGGATTTGCCGTAATTTTACGCAGTCTACGCTGTACGTACGACTTTGTCTGACGATCCTCTAAATCCAAGGTAGATTGAGAGAAGTATTTAGTTCCCGTCTCAAAATCAAAGACGTGAAGAATTGCCTTAGTAACTCTAAGCATGTAAAACCTCGTTTATTGCAGATGTTTTGCTGGCGAGAAACCCTAGTGCTTGACGCACATCAGAGGATCGCCAATCTTAACCAGTGGACGACCACCAATCAGTGTTCCGGACTCACCAATGAGGTCAATGCGCTCGTACTGATCTGCATTAACAACGGTAACAACTACAACGTTCTCATATCCTGCTTCTTCAATAGCAGCAGCATCAAATGAAATCAGTGGAGTACCGGCCTTGACCTCATCGTTGGCATGAACGTAGCGGGTAAAGCCCTTACCGTTCATCTCGATGGTACCAACACCAATGTGAATCAAAATCTCAATACCAGTATCAGTGGTAAGGCCAATTGAGTGATTGGTTACGTTAGTTGCGGTAACGCGAGCATTGCAAGGAGCATAGACACAATCAAGACCAACGGGCAAAATGCCATAGCCCTGGCCAAAGAGACCGCTTGAGATTACCTCATCGTGAACCTCTTGTACGCTTACCAGGACACCAGAAACTGGTGCATAGATAGTGTCTTCCCTAGTAGCAAATGTAGCCTTCTGAGGCTGCTCTGCTCCGTTAGAAGGAACAAACACATTTTTAACCTTTGACCAAAGACCCATGATGCCTCCTTGAGTATGTGCTCTACACAGATACCATCTGACATAACGTTTCTATTTTACCTAAGCGAGAAGGACGAATGCCCCACAGAGGAACATCCGTCCTTCTTTCACGAATTTACAACACGAAAGTGCAATTTACTGCATCCTCTTTGCTCCCCTGAAGATGATTGAACGTGCAGCAAAATAGGTAACCAGGAAGTATCCACCATACAAAGCAGCTACGACTGCAACTACTCCACCAATGCTGCTAGCTACATCAAAGTTGCCAATCGACTTGATGACAGAAACCATAATAGACATTGCGCATGTTGCGTGCGCAGCTGCCATAAGCAGTGGGAACAGGAAGTACACGCCAATCTGAACAAAGAGTGCGCGACTTGCAAGGCCCTTCTCGGCACCTAGCTCTGCCAGGACTTGATACGCACGAGCGTTGTCCGATGCCTCGGAGAGCTGCTGAAGTGCCAGAATAGCGGCGCACGCAATGAAGAGTACCAGGCCAATGTACAGCGCCAGATACGTCACAATACCAGAGAATCCAGCAGTCGATTGAATGTACTCGGAAGCGGTGACCACAAGCATTAAAGAATAAGGATCGGAATCGCTACCAGTTACGGCGCCATCACCAAAGTACTGCTTAATTTGACCCTGGAACTGCGTTTCAGAAGCATCGCCTGGGGTTTGATAGTTGCCTAAGATATATGAGTTGGTCAAAACAACGCTTGAAGGGAAGCTTTGATCAGCAACAACCACAATTCCAAATGCTGGCATAAGTGCAGGTCCACCTTGTGTTTGGGCAATATCAAGCGTTCCACCAACAGCATGAAGTTTGTGACCCTCAATGGTGAGTTCAGGATTATTAGCAAGAGAATCCTGCCAGTATTTTGTGAGATTAGTATCAAGCGTCCAAACCATATAGCCGTCAGTACCAAAGTCAACAGGCTCAAGACCAGATGCAACACGCAGTTTGTTGTACTGAGAAGCTCGCATCAGAGTTACGTTTTTCTGCGCAGGATCTTCCTGGCCACTATAGCCGGTAAAGTAATCACTAAAGCGCTTGCCTGTTACAGCGTCAATAGAACTATACGTAAAACTAGGCGTTGTTGGATCACTTTGAGCAAAGTATGTATCTACCTGGAAGGCATTTTTGATAGTTTTATCCCACTCTGGATCTAGCTTCTGCACTACAGAGAGATAGTCATATGAATCCGCTGGACCAGGGGTATAACTGCGCTCTGAGCCTGGATTGATCGATACAGAAACATCGTACGTTTTAAGCTTGGAGAAACTGACGTTCAAAGAGTCAACAAGCGAGAAACCCGTACCAAGTCCACAGACTGCCACAAAGAGCATGGCGCAGACTAAAGAGATGGAAACCCAAGCAGTATTTACACGGGCATTAAACTGGCGCAGGATAAATGAGTGAAGACCCTTGTAGTAGAAGCCCTTCTGCATCTGCATAAATCTGAGCAAGAAACCAGAGATTGAGAAGAAAAAGAGTGCTGTGCCCACAGATACCAAAGCAGTAGCCATGGCAAACTCTTCATCTATCTGTTTTAAACCATTGTGCTGAAGCAGAGTATAGGAATAAGCAATGATTCCAAGAGAGGCCAGGAAGAGCAGCACTGAGACAGTAAGGTTTCTTACCTTGACGGTCTGAGTTACTTTGTCTGCGTTAAGAAGGTCAATAAGCTTATAGCGGGACACCGTGGTGACGTTAAAAATCAGCGCAACCACAAACATGACCACAAAGTAAATAACCGTTTGAATCAACGCAGCTTGCGAGAAGACAAATTTGAATGAATCAAGAGTCGTATTGAACATGTGGGCCGTTGCAAACATCATAAATTGAGAGATAAAAATACCTGCAACAAGTCCAACTACCAGAGCGAGAAAACCAACAAACAGTGTCTCAATACTCATAATCTTAGAGACATTTCTCTTGGTCATGCCCAGTATCTGATACATGCCAAATTCTTTTTTCCTACGACGAATCAGAAATTGATTAGCGTAGACAACAAGAAATCCCATAATTACAGCAAGAAAAACGCTTACTCCAGAGATGGTGTTACTTAAGAGCTGAACAATGCGTCTCTGGTCTTCAGAAAGATTCAACACCATGGATTGCTGAGTAATTGAATTGAAGGAATAAAAGAGTGCAACGCCTACTGCCAATGTCAGAAAGTAAATGCTGAAATCGCGCAGTGATTTCTTGACGTTACCAAGCGCGATTTTACTGTACATCAGCACCCTCTCCTCCCAGGAATGAAACAACGTCCATGATCTGGTCAAAGAACTGCTTACGGGGTTTCTCGCCACGAACTATCTCGTTAAAGATGCGACCATCTTTAATGAAAATGACGCGATGAGCGTAAGAAGCTGCATATGAATCGTGAGTAACCATGGCAATAGTTGCGCCATTACGGTTGAGGTTCTCAAAGCTTTCAAGAAGTGTGCGGGCGTTCTTTGAGTCAAGTGCGCCGGTTGGCTCGTCTGCAAGGACCAGCGAAGGATTAGTGACAATTGCTCGAGCTGCAGCAACGCGTTGACGCTGGCCACCGGACATCTCGTAAGGGAACTTGTCCAGTACCTCAGTAATCTGAAGCAGCTTGGCAACGTTTTCTACGCGCTCCAAAACTTCCTGCGCGCGGACATGACCAATGGTTAAAGAGAGCGCGATATTCTCGCGAGCAGTAAGGCTGTCAAGCAAGTTTGCGTCCTGGAAAATAAAGCCCAGACGGTCACGCCTAAAGGCAGAAAGCTCTGCTCCACGCAGGCTGGAAAGCTCTTGGTCATCAATAAAGATGTGGCCTGCAGATGCCTGGTCAATGGTAGAGATGCAGTTCAAAAGCGTGGTTTTACCAGAGCCGGAAGGTCCCATGATGGCAATAAACTCACCGCGAGCTACAGAAAGATTAATGCCGTCCAGTGCCTTAGTGATATTTCCACGAGTTCCATAGTACTTCTCGAGGTTTTGGCAAACCAAAACGGTGCGTGGGGTAAGTGCTGAAGATTGTCCAGCCACAACAGTTGGCTGAGTTGGAGTTACTTGAGTAGCTGCCATGTTGCGTCCTTTCATTGGAGGCGAGTAAATCTTGAGATATATACTCCCGCACTACCGTTTACGTTGCCATCGATTGACCTTACGGAAACCTTACGCTTTTCTCACTTTGATGTGTCAAAATATCACTATCAAGCATACGGGAGGGGCATGCTATGAAGTTGGTAATTAAAAGATTTGGGCAGCTTACCGCTAAAGAGTTATATCAAATTCTTTCTCTAAGAGCAGAAACGTTCATTGTTGATCAGCAGATTATGTACAACGATCTTGATAACGTTGATCAAGTTTCTACCCATGTCTTTTATCAAGATACTGACTCGGTAGCTGCATATTTGCGCATCATTGATGCAGGACAGTCATACAACTCCCCTCTTATTGGTCGCGTATGTGTTAGCAACAAAGGCGCTGGTATTGGTTCAAAACTACTGCACGATACCCTTGATTACCTGGCACAAGAAAGTAGTGCTTCCAAGGTGTTAGTTGAGTCGCAACTCAAAGCTCAGCCCTTCTACGAGCGCGCTGGATTTACGCAGGCATCTTCTAAGGTGCTTGATCACTTTGGCGTCCTCCACCATGTGCTCTCTTTTGACCTTGATGCATATCGTCAGGCGAGAAACACAGTCAATGTTGATGACGTTCACGTTTCAATTAGGCCACTTGAAGCAGCTGATTTACGTGCGCTGCAAAAGCTTAGCGTAGAGACATTTGTAGATACCTTTATTGACTCTAATACGGCAGATGATTTGGCAAGCTGTATTGACTCGCTCTACAACACAGAAAAGCTTGCTCGCGAACTTGCTGCTAAACACTCATATTTCTATTTTATTGAGGTAGAAGACCAGATAGCTGGCTACTTGAAGCTCAATACACGCTATGAGCAAACCGAGGGCCAGCGCGATGACTCACTTGAAATTGAACGCCTCTATATTCTTCCACGCTACAAAGGCCTGCACCTTGGATCAAAGCTCATGAAATTTGCCCTTGACCTCGCAAAGGAGAAGGGCAAAAAACGCGTGTGGCTGGGTGTTTGGGAACACAATGAGCCTGCTAAGGCATTTTATTCACGTTGGGGATTCAAGCGTTTTAGTCAGCACACCTTCCCAGTAGGAAGCGATCCTCAAACGGATGAATTGTGGGAGCTCATGCTGTAAGCTATGCCTTTATCGCAAATCCGTAAAAGACTGGTTGAACGTAATAGAAAAGGTTGAACCTTTACCAATTGTACTACTAACAGCCAGCTTAAGGCCCATTTTCTCACAGAGCTCATAGCAGAGATAGAGACCCATACCGGTAGATTTGGCGTACTTACGTCCATTTTGGCCGGTAAATCCCTTATCAAAAATTCGAGAAAGATCCTCTTCAGGAATACCAATGCCATTATCTTTAATGAAGAGAGTAGTTGATGTGGTTCCCTCACGTGGCTCTAAGACAGAGGCAGAAATCCAAACGTTCTTCTCGCCAGGCGCAAGCTCTGTATTTGAATACTTTGCAGCGTTAATCAGAAGCTGTCGCAAAATAAACTCAAGCCACTTTGGATCAGCCTTGACCACGTGAGCCAAGTCATCAAAATGTGGAGAAACCCCAGCGTCAATGAAGACACGTGCATTATTTTTAAGGGCGTCTTTGACAATAGACTGCAAATTGACGTCTCTGATAGAAAAATCTCGATCTACGGATGCACTTCGCGCATAAAAGAGCGCCTGTTCTACCAGCGATTCAATCTTAGTGAGCTGTGTTTGCACGTCATCCATGGGCAGCGATGGATTATTTTGAGCAACCAAATGAGCTGCGGCGATGGGAGTCTTAATCTCATGTACCCACATCTCAATGTACTCGCGATATTCCTTTGATCGCATATGCTCATCGGCAAGCTGGTCCATCATAGACTTTGACATGCTTGAAAGTGCATCTTTAAAAAGCTGCTCCTCCAGCGTTGAAGGCGTGTCCAGCATGGTAGGAACCAGATAGCTTTCTTTATCAGTTGCCGCTAAATTATCAGCAAGCTGCTGGTAAAACCAACGACGATGAAAATAATCGGCTAGAAGTGCGGCTGCTCCCACTACCCATAAAACCAGAATACAGTAGGCAATAGCAAACGCGTTAAGTCCAACACCTTTAAGCATAAAGCCAATTAACGTGCTGCTAGCTATAAGCGCAAGAAAGAAGATAGTTCGATTTTTTAGATACTTAAAAAACGTCATGACAGCCTACTCAATAACGTAGCCAAGTCCGCGGCGTGTCATAACAAAATCCTCAACGCCAATGCTTGCAAGAGTATTTCTGAGGTGGCTAATGTTGACCGTCAACGTATTGTCATCAACAAACTCGTCCGACTGCCACAGTTCTTCTTGAATACGCTGGCGAGAAACAACCGTTCCTGCGTTTTGCATCAAAAGTGAAAGTATTCTGAGCTCGTTTTTGGTCAGCTCAACGCTCTTCTGATTTGCAGAAACTTTGCAGGAAGAAGAATCAAGTGTCACGCCTGCATGTGAAAGCTTTGTTCCTGTTGTGACATCGCTATTTGCACGCCTCAAAACCGAGGTTATGTGCATAAGCAAAATCTGAGTGTTATAGGGCTTGGCGATAAAATCGTCCGCTCCTAACGAAAGCACCATAAGCTCATCAAGGTCAGTATTTCTGCTGGTAACTACAATGATAGGAACGTTTGAGAGCTGTCGTACTTCTCGACAAATCTGTTGTCCGTCAATGCCAGGAAGGTTAAGGTCCAACAGAACCAGGTCTGGATGAGCAGCAATAATCTGTTGAGGTACAGACTCAAAAGACGTGAGAGCCTGGGCTTCAAAGCCGTTTCTTTGTAGCAGGAGCACCAACTCTTGCTGAATCTGATGATCATCCTCTACTACTAGGATTTTTGTCATATGTGCTCACCTCCTGCTGTGCTATGCAAGCCCCACAAAGCGTTGGGCATTTTCCCACAGTATGGTATACGTCTTCTCTTTGGGGATATCAAGTCGCTGCCAACGAAGCTCCGCCAAGCGCTCAACCGTGTGCACCACCATTGCTGGCGTGCACTCCCCTCCACGTAAAGGCTCTGGCGCCATGTAGGGAAAGTCGGTCTCTGAGAGCAGTTGCGCCTCTGGACAGGAGACCATTGCTGCTCGAATATCATCGGAGCGCTTAAACGTTGCTGCGCCACCAAAGGCTACAAAGCAACCAAGGTCTACAAAAGGCTTCATAACCTCTGGTCCATCTGTGTAGCAGTGCAGGTCACAGCCTGCCTTAGGTACGCCCATACGGTTCAGTATTTCAAGCGCCAAATCATGCGCATGCGTATTATCAGCACCATCACGCAGGTGCAGCTCAACGCGTTGATTGCGCTCATGTGCAATGGAAAGTTGGCGCTCAAATGCCTGGCGCTGGACCTCTTCTGGAACCTCGCAGTACGGTCCAAAATCAAGGCCAATCTCTCCCACACCAACGCAAAGAGGGTGCTCAAGAAGCTCAAACAAGCGCTGTTCAGCTTCTTGGTTATAGTCTGGTGCACTATAGGGATGCGCGCCAACCACAAAATACGTGTGCTCAAACAAATACTCTGCAGGTAAATCGCAGGGTACGCAGAGATCTGCCTCAGCCAGCTTTGTATAAGCCTGGCGAGCCTGGTTCAAAGTATCCTCAAACCATGCAATAAAAGTGCTGGTGTCTGCCCACTTACGAGGGAACTCCGTTGCAATGTCTACGGG
>JABZHK010000149.1:0-2880 GCA_015258885.1 Atopobium sp. | reverse complement strand
GACTACGAGGCAATTCGCGCTTTCGCAACAGAGATCAAGAAGGATGCAGATGCTGAGGACAACTTCCTTGTTTCCGCAGCAATGGACGAGCACATCGCTCTTCTCTCCAAGACTATTTGGATGATTAAGCAGTCCAACAAGTAAGTTTGGCCCTTGGTCAGTTAACCTCTGGGTGGTCGATGAGCGCGGCCCTTGGAAATAGCCAGCTTCTTGGCAAACGACCAGCTTATTGACAAACGACCAGATAAACGTTGTGTTTCTTTCTTTCTCTTATGAACTAAAAATGCCGTCGGGTTTCCGGCGGCATTTTTTGTGGGTGCATCTGATCCAAAACCGATGCAATTATGTGCGTAGGGCTGGCTTTTGTAGATTTTTGGAGCTCGATTAATCCAAAAGCGCACTAATTATGTGTCGAGAAGAACGATTTTGATCCAAAACCCACCTAATTATGTGCCTTTCGGCACATAATTACCTCACTTTTGGATTGACTGGACACATAATTACCTGGGTTTTGGATCAATCGACATTGGAAAATCTACGACGGGATTTGATGTTGAAGTAGCTATGGCTTAATGTCCACTCTATTGGACACATGAAATCTCAAGAGTATCTAGATTTGTTACAACAGAGAGAGGAGTCGTAATGGGGCTTGATGCATTTGTTCGTTGCAGGTGTTTTGAAGAGGGAAAACTTAAACCCGGTCCAATACCCTTTGAAGATCTTTATATTGATGAGGAAGATTTCATTTGCTCAAAGTTTTTTGATCAAAAACGCAAAGAGCTTAGCTCTGAACAGTTTGAGAAGCTCTATGGAGACCTAGAGCGTGACTTTGTTGATTGGACATATAATGCCTGCGAGCATGAAGATGGTGAAATTTGTTCCGAAAGAGTTGGTAATTTTTGCGGCTTGTTAAGCATTGGTGCAGTTTTAAGTTCAGATGAGGGAGAGTCAAAGTATCCGTTATTAAATACTATGCTTCCTGATGGCAATGGAGGTGTTTATCCAGTTGAAAAAGCGCAGCCTACTCTTGATGAACTTGATAGATTTATAGAAGAGCATTCAAAGATCCCGGGATATCAGCTTATTGATGAGGAGACGCATAAAGTTCTTTTTTCTTGTGCAATTGATGACGGCTTTTGCATGTATAGCGATAACAGCATTGATTATGGATTCACAGAAGACGCTTTGTATTTCCATCAACTTAAGCCTTCACGTATATTTTACGCTGACCATTTTTGCCAGATTCCAGCTGATGATTACGAACAAACGAAGAAAGTAGTTGTTTTTTGTGATGATCAAGATGACTGTGCATCAAACTTTAAAATGACTTTACCGGGTCCAATTGATAGTGAATTAGATAATTCTGTCTTAAGAAGATTTTCTGTTAAAAAGGCAACTTTAGATTTCAAAGAAACCGGTCATTTTTGGCGGCTAAATAAAATTAGGAACCTCCTTGTAGCATCTATAGAAACAAAACACCCTATTTGTTGGTGCTAAAAACATGCTCTTTTATAAAACGTATGAGTTGCTCTATCGAACTGTAGCCTTTTATTAACTACCTAGAAAAAGAGGGCCGCCACCGGGCAGCCCTCTTCGCGTTTGCGTTGGCGAGAAGAAAGTCACACTTGAACGATCTTCTCGCCAGATGTTGATCTTAATAGGTAGGATTCTCTACCTCAACCTTGTCGACTTCCTGGAAAGGAGCAAGGGTTGAGACCATGACGATTGGCTCGTCGTAAGGGTTGTTGACGTAGTGGACCTCGCCGGGCTCAATGTGGATAAAGTCGCCAGCTGAGAGGGTGTGGACCTCGCCGTCAACCACAATGTCAATCTTACCCTGGAGGATGTGGAAGTTCTCTTCCATGATGTTGTGGTAGTGGGCCTGGAAATCCTGACCTGGCTGGAACTGGACCATGGCATAGTTCATGCGAGGGCCCTTCATCAGGTACTTAGGGCCGTGATCTCCGCACCTATACTCAAAATCGTTCTCGTTGACAATAAACATCTTGCTTTCCTTTCAGGCGCAACTTGTACTGCGACCAAACGTTCTTTTTGCGTGCCACGCGTATTCGCGGCGCAGCGGAGTCCCGGTGCTTACAGACCAGGCGCTCTCCACATGCTCTTGACCTTGCCCTCTTCTGCAAGCTCAAGCTGACTCCTGTAAACATCCTTCCACTGGACATAGAGCTGGTCGTAAACAGCCTTGTTGTCTGGGTTGGGGGAGAATGTCTTATCCCATTTAACAACGCGCTTTGCGCCCTCGGCGATGCTTGGGTAGATGCCCACGCCGTAGCCTGCAAGAACAGCAGCGCCCAGAGCAGTTGCCTCTTTGACCTCTGGAATGCGAACGTTCTTACCGGTAACGTCGGCAACAATCTGTGCCCACAGAGGGCTCTTGGAAGCGCCGCCTGCAAAGATGAGCTCGTCTGGCTCATTGCCAGTTGCCTCTTTGACCAGGTCAATGTGGCCACGGACGAGAAGGGCGGTGTTCTCCAAAATTGCGCGATAGAAGGTGTACTTATTGAAACGCTCTGGATCAAGCTCAAAGTTGGTGAACGTTGGGCTTGCGTGGATCCAGTGGATGTAGTTCATAACGTCACTGAAGCAGCAAAGCATACCGTGGCTACCAGCAGGAATCTCTGCAGCGTGCTCGTTCATAACGTCGTATACGTCAATGCCGCGCTCTTTTGCCTCAGTCTTTTCTGCCTGGCAGAAGCCGTCACGATACCAGCGCATGACCAGACCAGGCTTGAATGCCAGAGCCTCGTACTGCCAAATCTGTGGAATAGCGTGGCAGTTTACACGGACGCGATACTCTGGGTCTGGAGTGCTCTTATCGGTGTTGAACTCGTACTGCCAGAAG
This sequence comes from Atopobium sp., assembly GCA_015258885.1. Taxonomy (GTDB): domain Bacteria; phylum Actinomycetota; class Coriobacteriia; order Coriobacteriales; family Atopobiaceae; genus Lancefieldella. The sequence goes on along the minus strand of JABZHK010000149.1, from coordinate 17 downwards.
CTGCCGCCAAATACGCC
>JABZHK010000148.1:0-2960 GCA_015258885.1 Atopobium sp. | reverse complement strand
GTTGCGTTGTCAGCGTCAACCTTGATGATGCGGATGCGGCCGACAAGATTGCCGATTGCGCCGCCGGAGTTGCTTGGAGAGTAGTAGGTAAAGCCAATCTCGCTTCTTGGAGCACCGCCAGCGTTGGTAAGCACGCCATAGTTATGCAGAGCCATACCTGGGATAAAGGTGGTGCGATACTGCAGGAGGTAACGCTGACCCTGGGAGAAGTCAACGCCGCTCAGGTTAAGGTGATAGGAGTGGCCGTCAGCTGCAATAGAAAGCGCACCATTAGGAATGGTGACCTCCTGAAGGTTGCTAAAGTTACCCGTTCCATCAAAGTCTGCACGATAGAGGTGGAAAGAGTTGGCAATGTAGGTTACCGATGCTGGCAGGTCGCCACCGTTTCTATCAGAGAGGGAGTCAGAGAACTCAACGCCAGTCATGTTAGAAGCGGAGTAGTTAAGACGAACGTACCAAAGTACCTCGGACTCGGTACCGGTAACAGGGCCGCCCCACTTGTTGAGCCACTCCTGGCCAATGGTGTTCTTTGGACGAACAATCATGTTGAGAGGAACAGCGGTGCCGTTAACGCCAAAGTCAATGTGGGTGTTGTCACCTGCGTTGATAGCATCGCGGTCGTAGAGAGCGGACAGAGAGAAAGTACCCCTAATCTGGGTGTGGGTGTTTGCATAGTCTGTATAAACAACATGCAGAGTTCCACCGAAGATGCTACCTGCTGCTGGAGTTGGATAAGCCCACGCTACGGTTGCACCATTAGGATCTTTAACTTCAATTGGAGTTGTGTTTTGTGTGGCAGTGAACTGGACTTTATCGGGCAGAGTAATATCAAAATAGTCACCTTCTGCCACGGTAGATGCGGTAGATTCCCAGTTAATTGTAATATGGTACAGATTATCAGTGGTAATCTCATTTACTGGTGTATAGGTATCATCAGCCACAGACATGCTGGTAATTTGAACCGGTGAAACAGTTGCAGCAGAAGCGAATGTTGTCACAAAAGTAACAACTATCATAAATGGCACAAGAAATGCACCTAGTCTGACCAGTACTTTTTTCATAAACCAAACTCCAATTCGTCTTGCGAGCGTGAGAAAATTATTGCAGATAGGTACTTAAAAAACTGTTACTAGTTTTAGTCGTCACAAAACAATTATATTTCAAAACACCGTACTTTTGACCTGCTCTTCTCGCCATATTCTGTATTTTAGAATTGTTAGAAATTAGTAGCATTTCTCGTCAGATTATAGAACTTTGCCGTCTTTTGTTTGTACAGAATAAGAAGACTTTTTGGCGCGCGCAATCTCTCGTGATGTTAATGGCTGGTTGAAGGTATTATTAATAGCAATAAATTCGTGGTAGAGATATGTGCCCATACGTGCGGTAGTGCGCGCCGGTGCAGAATCTAAGAGTGACCGGGAAACCGGAGAAGCGGAGTCATGCATGAGCGAGTCCAGGCCCAAGCAGTTTGTTGCAGTTCTAGACTTTGGTGCCCAGTACGGCCAGTTAATTGCACGTCGCGTGCGCGATCTTAACGTCTACTCCGAGATTGTTCCTTGTGATATTTCTGCAGATGAGCTTCGTGAGCTCAATCCATCGGCGCTTATTTTGTCCGGCGGCCCTGCTTCTGTTTACGCTGAGGATGCGCCAAAGATTGACCCAGAGATTCTGGAGCTTGGTCTTCCTGTCTTTGGTTTCTGCTATGGACAGCAGATTATGACGGTTACCCTAGGTGGCACCGTTGGACATACCGAGAAGGGCGAGTATGGCCCAGCTCATCTGACCCGCGCGGGGGAGAGCCGCATCTTTGACGGCACCGCTGAGCAGCAGACCGTTTGGATGAGCCACCGAGACGCTGTGTCTGAGGTCCCAGAGGGCTTTACCGTTACCGCTTCTACCGATGTTTGCCCTATTGCAGCTATGGAAAACGCTGCTAAGAACCTGTATTCTACGCAGTTCCACCCAGAGGTTAACCATACCGAGTGCGGTTCCCAGATGCTTTCTAACTTCCTGTTCAATATCTGTGGTTTTGAGAAGACGTGGACCATGGACAACATCATTGAGCAGAAGGTGGAGGAGATTCGCCAGAAGGTTGGTGATGGCCGCGTCATTTTGGCGCTTTCCGGCGGCGTTGACTCTTCTGTTGTCGCAGCTCTTGTTCACCGCGCTATTGGCGATCAGCTGACCTGCGTGTTTGTGAACCACGGCATGCTCCGCAAGGGCGAGCCAGAGATGGTTGAGCAGGTCTTCCGCAAGCAGTTCAACGTGCCTCTGATTCACGTTCACGCAGAGGACCGCTATGCAGAGCTTCTGGCTGGCGTTACCGAGCCAGAGATGAAGCGCCGCCTGATTGGTACCGAGTTCTGGAAGGTCTTCTTTGACGAGGCCCAGAAGCTGGACGGCGTTCAGTTCCTGGCACAGGGCACCATCTATCCTGACATTATTGAGTCGGGCGCTCGTAAGACAGGCGGCAAGGCTGCAACCATCAAGAGCCACCACAACCTGATTCCATTCCCAGAGGGCGTTCACTTTGACCTGATTGAGCCTCTGGATCACTTCTTTAAGGACGAGGTCCGCGCGCTGGGCGTCTCTCTTGGTCTGCCAGAGAACCTTGTCTACAGGCAACCATTCCCAGGTCCTGGCCTTGCTATCCGCATCATTGGTGACGTTACCCCAGAAAAGCTGGAGATTCTCCGCAACGCCGATGCTATTGTCCGAGAAGAGATTGACGCTTACAACGCTCAGCTCTTTGACGAGACAGGCGATCGTAACTCCGAGCACAGCGTTTGGCAGTACTTTGCCGTGCTACCCGACATTAAGTCCGTTGGTGTAATGGGTGACGAGCGCACATATGCTCGTCCTGTTATCCTGCGCGCCGTTGAGTCCAGCGACGCTATGACCGCTGACTGGGCAAAGCTTCCTTATGATTTGCTGACCCGCATTTCTTCTCGCATCGTCAG
>JABZHK010000147.1:0-2995 GCA_015258885.1 Atopobium sp. | reverse complement strand
GGCGCAGAGAATGTAGTTGTTGACGAGCATGCCTACGTGGTTGCTCACTGGCCTGCAAGCAAGGGTTTGGAGGACCTTCCAACTCTTGGATTCTGCTGCCACATTGATACGGCTTGGCAGTCTTGGGGTAACCCCGTTCATCCTCAGGTTGTTACGTATGAGGGCGGCAAGCTAGTAGTTGGTTCTGATCGTGAGGGCAGAGAGGTCTATATCAGCCCTGAGACAAATCCTCAGCTTGAGCACATGGTTGGTTGGCAGCTGGTTACCACTGATGGCACGTCGCTGCTTGGCGGCGATGACAAAGCTGGCATTGCCATGTTGGTCAGCTTGCTCGCTCGCTACAAAGAGCATCCAGAGCTCAAGCACCCACGTATTGCACTTGCGTTTGTTCCTGATGAGGAGATTGGCCACGGTGCAGCTCTTCTGGACCTTGACGCTTTTGGTGCTGCGTATGGTTACACCATTGATGGTGGTCCCTTTGGCGAGTTCTGCTACGAGACCTTCAATGCTGCTGAGGTGTTTGTGCGTGCTCACGGACTTTCGGTTCATACAGGTACCGCAAAAGGCCAGATGATCAATGCATCCGAGGCAATTATGCGCTTCCACGAGTTGCTTCCACCTGCGGAGCGTCCTGAGTTCACTGAGGGCTATGATGGCTTCTTCTATCTGGAGCGTGTCAACGGTGATTGCGAGTCTGCTCGCGCTGATTACATTATTCGAGACCATGACCAGGCAAAGGTTGAGCGCCGTAAGCAGTTGATGGTTGACGCTGCAGCGTATGTAAACAAGCAGATTGGCTCTGAGGTACTTTCCGTTGAGATTCACGACCAGTATCACAACTTGGCTGACATCGTATTAAAGCCTGAGTATGCGCACTTAATCGAGAATGCACGCACTGCATACGAGAAGGTCGGCGTAGAGATGACCTGCATTCCAATGCGTGGCGGCACCGACGGATCCCAGCTTTCCTTTAGAGGATTCCCTTGCGCTAATCTTTCTGCCTGCTACTACAATGCTCACGGTGTCAGAGAGTTTGTTCCTGTCCCCGAGCTTGAAGGCATGGTTGACATGCTTGAACACCTGGTAGAGCTCTATACTCACCCACAAAACTAGGAGATTTTAATGACTCATTTTGAGACTGATATACAGTATTTGATTGACACTACAAAGAAGCTTGTTGAGTGCGATAGCCCTGTTGGCTACTACGGGCGCATCCATGAGCTGCTTCGAGAGCTTGTTGCCGAGGCGGGCTATGAGCTTCAGATTGACAACAAAGCTACGGCGTATGTCCTGGTAGAGGGTAAAGATACCAGCAAGACTGTGGGCGTTAATGCTCACCTTGACACCATTGGCCTGATTGTTCGCGGCTTCAATTCAGACGGCACACTGCGCGTTCGCCAGCTGGGCGGCATCAACTACCACAGCATTGAGGGCGAGACCTGCCACGTTGTCTGTAGAGACGGCTCCGTTGTTGACGGCCAGGTAATCTGCAACCACCACTCCGTTCACGTCTTTGAAGACGCTAGAACCATGGAGCGCAACGAGGACAACATGTCCATCTCGCTGATTGCTGATGTTTCTTCTGCTGAGGAAGCTCGTGCATTGGGCGTTTCCGAGGGCGCAGTTGTTGCTATTGATCCGCACTTTGAGATGTATGACAACGGCTATATGGTTTCTCGCTTTATCGACGATAAGGCTTGTGTTGCAGCGCAGCTTCATACGCTCCGTTGGCTTGCACAGTCTGGCGAGAAACCCCTCTATAACACCTTGTTTGCATTCCCCATGTACGAGGAGATTGGTCACGGCGGCGCATTCTTGCCTGTTGAGGTAGATGAGTACGTATCGCTGGACATTACCCTTATTGGTCCAGATTACAATTCAAATGAACACCACGTAGGCATCATTGTTTCTGATATTCGCTCGCCTTACGATTGGGAAGTTTCCAACAAGCTTATTGCGTGCGCGCAGGAGGTTGTTGAGCCAGAAAAGTGGAATCAGCAGGTTGCCTTCCACTTCTCGACTGATGCTAACGCTGCATATTTCTCCGGCAACGATCTTAAGAGCGGCGCATTTGGTCCAGCATGTCTCAACACCCACGGTCGCGAGCGCTGCCACATCGATGCAATTATCGGCACCGAGAACCTGTGTCGTGCGTACGTCCTTGGATATGGCGAGAAGAACTAGTTTTTCTCGTCATGGGTGCGTCTTGTTCTCATAGAAGTATCAAATAGTTTGTAAGATATGCTGTATATCGTGTGAATTTTGCCTTAGACGTGATAAGGTAGCCTCAGTTAACTTTTCGAGTCAGGAGTGATTCATGGATAGACGTTCGTTCCTTAAGCTTGCAGGTCTTATTCCAGCTACAGCATTGTTTGGCTGCAAGGGAACAGACCAAGAGAAGTCTCAGGACACCACAAAAGATGAGGCTAAGAAATCTGATCCCGTTGCGGTAAAAGTTACAACGCTCAAAGGACCTACTGCCATGGGCTTGGTTAAGTTCATGAGCGAGGTTGAGGCGCAAAACATCACTGATAACAACTACTCGTTTGAGATTTTGGATGCTCCTGATCAGGTAGTTGCTAAGGTTGCTCAGGGTGACGTTGACGTTGCATCTATTCCTGCAAACCTTGCAGCTACGCTCTTTAACAAGACCAAAGGTGCCTATAAGGTAGCTTGTCTTAACGTATTGAACGTCCTTTACATTGTTGAGACGGGTAGCGCTATCTCTAAGCTTACTGACCTCAAGGGAAAGACGCTCTACGCTTCTGGTAAGGGTGCTGTCCCAGAGTACACATTGTCCTACCTGTTGAGCAAAAATGGCATGACACTTGGTGAGGACGTCCAGGTAGAGTGGAAGAGCGAACATACCGAGTGTGTTGCTGCTCTAGCTCAAGATCCAGAGGGAATTGCGCTGCTCCCACAGCCTTTTGTTACGGTGGCACAAGCCAAGAATAGCCAGATTCGCGTTGCAATCGACCTTGGCGCTGAGTGGGAG
>JABZHK010000146.1:0-3002 GCA_015258885.1 Atopobium sp. | reverse complement strand
GTGCGCTTGCAATGGACATTGCATCGCCAGTATCTGGCAGGTTAGACCTCTTCTTCTTAGGAGTCTTAGGCTTTGGCTCTGGATTAGGATCCGGCGTTGGGGTTGGTGTAGGAGTTATTGGCTTATCGGCTGTAGCAACTTCCGTAGGAACAATGGTCTGGTCTGCAGCATTGAATGTTGCAGGAGCTACCGTAAACGGAATCTGATTTGCATTGAGCTCATATCCCTCTGGAGATGCAGTCTCAACCAGGTAATAATCGCCTGGCGTCAGATAGAATTTATCTCTATCCTGATAGATGCCCTTAGTCAGCAAATCTGCAGTTGCCGCAGTGTTCTGAACCAGTGTAGTCAGCTCAGTCTTTGTTAGAACATCTCCGGATGTAAAGGTACCGTCTGCACCAGTAGTAAGCCCCTCTTTAACCAGTGTGCCATCAGCCTTGTATAGGCTATAGGTTGCACCAGCAACAGGCTTGGAAGCATCGTCAGAGTCAGTCTTCACAAGTTTCAAAGGAGAAGGAACTGCACGATACGTGAGGTAATACTGCCTGGTACGGTTTACAGAACCGTCTGCGTTGAAGCCAGGAGCCAAAACCGAATTATCGCGAGGGCCAGAGTTATACGTACCAATTGCAAGAGATGTTCCCTCTGGGACATCGATATCGTTTGCAATGTAGACGTAAGAATCACCAGGTCCCGCGGCCTTAATCTCGTCAACCGACTTACGAACAGTGGTCAGCAACAGATTGGTTGAAGGATCAGTCTCAAATTTATTACCGCCGGCAACAGAGTCATCTGCAGCAACGCCAGCATACTCGGGCATGTACACAACATGACCCTTTGTGTTGTAACGCGCAGACACCTGACGATCCTCAAATGCTGCGGAGGTTGTATATGTAGCAGCCAGATCATCAAGACCAAGAACACTTACTGCACCGTTACCATAAATAGGAAGGCCAGCATTTCTTTGCGCAATAGGATCACTTAGACCAAGGCCATTAAGCTGCCTGTATGCAAGATCGTCGACATAGTGATACACAGCCGTTGCTGTATCAATGACACGCGCAGGATAACGTTTGGTGTATGCGTGAGTGCCTCCCCAAGATTTCTTAATGCCACCCTGAATTCCCAGTTGATAAGACCTATCAGAAATGTTCAGTGGTGCGGAGAACTCAATGTACTGACGAGCTGTGACTGGTGCAGTAAATACAGCAGCAGGCTCTTCATATGAAGTGCCACCCATAATAGACTGACCATTGACCTTGACGGTAAACATCAAATTAGTTTTTGGACCACCACCCGAAAGAGCACCTGTTGCATCCATTGGCTTGTACGTATCAACAGCAGCATGAGCAGAAACAGCCACCTTACGCAGACCATAGCCGTTTGGATCATTGTGTGGGAAGTTGATCAGATTCTCTGTATCGCCGAGAAGGACGTAGTAAGCACGAATTTCTCCGCCCTCGGCAATCATCTGCGCAACAGAATATTTAGTTGGATCCATGTCCAGCTTGAGCGCAGTTCCATCAGGCTTTACCCAGTAATAACGCGCGATGACACCTGTACGGTCCTCTCGCGGTTTAGCAGCCTGAGCAGTAATCTCTGCCTGAATTTCAGCATCTGAAATAAAGTCAGGGAATGGATTTGCCACGGTCTGCGTACCGTCAAGCGGAGCGCCGTCCACATCTTCGGAATAAACTGTTGGGTCGGCAGCAAATGCTGTGTGTGGCAGAGCAAACGCCAAAATTGCACCCACAAATAGCATGCAGATAGCTAAAAACGTGAAGCGAGAAAATCGGGTGCTTCTAACGCTTCTAACAGAAGTGCTGTTCATACATCCTTCTTTCAGCGTGAAGGGTGAATATTTATGTATATACCATAGCTCATTTCTTGTCATTTATGCAGATGAGACCAAAACAGATGATATATTTGTTCATTAAATCGCTAGAGGAACACATTTAAGCGGCCTAGACTACTGGTCTAGGCCGCTTGTTAAGGCCGCTTGTTAAGTCCGCTTGTTAAGACTGCATGAGACCGCTGGCTTAAGTGGCGGTTTGCTGGTCCGTATTACTTACATCTACTTATCAGGAGTAAGGTGCCAAATCTCATTGTTATATTCGGCAATAGTTCTATCAGATGAGAATGTTCCTGCCATGGCAATATTTGCAAGGGACTTCTGGAGCCACGCTCTCCTATCCTCATAATCATCGAACACGTGCTCTTTTGTTGAAATGTATGCTTCCAAATCAAGCAGCGTCATAAACCAGTCTTTTGAGCACAAGTTTTTATGAAGACGCTCCAGGCGCTCCTCATTTCCAAGAGAAATAAACTCTGGGCTAATTAAGAAATCAACGAGTGGTTTAATCTGGGGCTTCTTATAAAACTCTTTTGCTTTGTAACCTTTGTGCTCATAAAGGCTTACAACCTCATCACTCGAAGCACCAAACGTGTAGATATTCTCCTTGCTTACCAAGTCGGCAATTTCTACATTTGCACCATCAACTGTGCAAACTGTAATGGCGCCGTTAAGCATGAGCTTCATGTTGGAAGTTCCAGAAGCCTCCTTAGAAGCTAGCGAAATCTGCTCTGAGATGTCCGCTGCTGGAATAACATGCTCAGCTGCAGTAACGTTGTAATTCTCAATCATTATCACCTGAAGATACGGAGAAACATCTGCGTCGTTTGCAATCAAAGACGAGAGAACAAGAATTGCATGAATGATATCTTGAGCAGCTACGTATGCTGGTGCAGCCTTACCACCAAAAATGACAGTAATAGGATGCTTTGGAAGGTGTCCGGACTTAATATCAAAATATTTCCAAATCAAATAAAGCAATAGCATTTGCTGACGCTTATATTCGTGGAAACGCTTCACCTGGACATCAATAATGGAGTCGGCATTAACTTTTGCATCTTGATTGTCCAGCAAAAATTTGACCATTCGATCTTTTGCTGCTTGCTTAATTTGCTGCAGCTGATTGAGGACCTCTTCTTTGTCCCGATAC
>JABZHK010000145.1:0-3019 GCA_015258885.1 Atopobium sp. | reverse complement strand
CTGCAGCATTATCCGTTGAAATGCCAAGATGATTGCAGAGCCACTGAAGTGCAGCACCCTTTGAAGTGCCGTCGGCCAGGATTTCCATTCCCATACTCATGGAAGCTGTGCCACTGAGTCCCTTTACCGAAGCTACAGCATCTGCTACAAGTGCCTGGTATTTCTCGCCTTCCGCAACAGACCAGTAGGAACCAAGACGCTCAATGGTAGTAACGCCTTCAATAAACTCCTCAACACTTTGATCAAAGGGGGTGCGAGAACGCTGCATAAATGCTGCGTGATCTGCAGGAATACCAAGCTGTGTAATCAGATTATGCCTTGGGCGTTCCAGATAGACACCTCCGTCTGCAAAGATGTCAAAAGTCACAGGATAGTCCTTAAGCTTTTTATACAACTCAAGTGCCTGCTCTTTTGTCACTGTAGACTCGTGAAGAACAGCCTGAGTGGAAAGATCTCTGATAACGGCACCGTCGCAAGAAACCACATACTTAGAAGCAGGATGGTTCACAACCTCTTTTGGAAGCACGTTAAACGCGCGTCCAGAACAAGGAACAAAGGGAATACCTAGCTCAGCCAGGCGATCCAACATTGCCATGTTTTTGACATCAGGAGATTTGTCAGTATGCAAAAACGTCTCATCCATATCGGAAAAGACAATATCTACTTTCAGATTTGATACATCTTGAGTGAGCCAAGACTGCTTTTGAGCAATGAGTTCTTCAGTTGAAAGCTCTGACAAAACACTACCTCTTTATGGACGATACATAAACGTGAAGACCTCTTCACGCTGCATATTTACTTGTACACCAAGCTTTTCTGAGACGGCATCAAGACGCTCTTTGAGGCTCAAGAAAGACTCAGCATCCTGAAGTTCAACCAACATGGTCATAGTAAAAATACCAGACAAAATGGTTTGAGCGATATCCAGAATATTAGCGTTGGACTCGGCTAAAGTGGTTGAAATTGCCGCAACAATTCCAGGAGCATCGCTGCCCAAAACAGTAACAACAGCGCGATTAGCGGATGTTTCTGAAGCCATAATTTCCCATCTCTTGAACGGATGGGTTAATTATAAGCTACGCTTTTCCAATTTCTACGCCATAGCGTGAACTAAAAACCTTTTGAATCTCGTCAACGGTGCAATTAAGCGCCGTAATAAGCTCGTAAAGACCGCGATTACTGGCCATCTTAAAAATTCTCTCGTGAGAAACAGGTGGTTTCTTGTTGAGCGAACGCGCCTTATCAATACGAGCTCTAAATGTTTTAGCAATGCTAAAGGAGTCTTTACAAGAACCTTCTCTAATAGCGTGTCTAAAATGAGATTCCTCAAGCGACGCATTATGAATATGGAACGTAATAAGCTCAATTTGAGGATAGGTATCAACAAGATTCATGGCCTCGTCGTGCGTCATAAGATCACGAAGCCTGAACTCTTGATTAAGAGGAAATACAATCTGAACAGGGTGTTTTTGCCCAATAGGAGACAAAACGTAGGCCGGAGTAGGCTCCGAAACTACATTTTCAACAAGACATACGCCCTGACCTGGGTGAACGCAAAACTCGCCAACAGCTCGCATAACACCACTCCTCTCGGATAACAATAGTATATCATGAGAGGCCTGTTATACGCTAATGACCTGCAACTTTATAACTTGTCGCAGGTCATTCAATAACATAACAATATTTTATATAAGGAATCTAATCAATCATTGTGATGGACTCAATGACTGGTTGCTCTGAAGCAGGGATGGTTCCATTTGAATCGGTTGGGGTTACGCCTTTACAAATTGCATCGACAACGTCCATTCCACTTGTTACCGTGCCAAATGCAGCGTAATTTCCATTCAGAGTTGAGTTGTCTGCCTGCATGATAAAGAACTGTGAGCTTGCAGAGTTTGGATCTTGGGCGCGTGCCATGGAAATAGTTCCACGTGTATGCGAGATGTTATTCTCGACACCGTTTTTGGTAAACTCGCCCTTGATTTTATTCTCGGATCCACCCGAGCCATTACCCTTAGGATCTCCACCTTGAATCATGAAGCCGTCAATAATGCGATGGAACGTAAGGCCATTATAGAAGCCTGACTCGGCAAGATGAGCAAAATTAGAAACCGTAATAGGCGCAACGTTTGCGTTAAGAGTTGCCTCGATAGTGCCGTAATCCTTCACCACAATGCGAACGTGATGGATCCCTTTTGCATAGGGGTCATCCGCTGCTACGGAATCAATGTAGCCCTTGTTTTGCGAGCTCTGAGACTGCGTCTGTTGCGTCTGCTGCGACTGCGATTGCTGCGATTGTGAACTTGCCTGAGGCTGAGACTTATCAGCACCTCTGAAAAGAGAGAAGAATATTGCTCCTACCGCAAGCACAACGATGACAATAGCACCGTACAGTCGGCGATTCTTTGTTTGAAACACGCTATGTCCTCCCCTTTAAGCGGATGCGCTCGAAACAATCCAAGACACCAGATTGGCGGTTGCATTACCTGTTCTCTCGGCAAGAACGTGGCCCTTATCCCAAACAAGCGTGTAATCAACACTGCTCACGCCCGAGAAATGCTTTAAAGACAAGCCCAGGTTAAACGAGGTGCAAATTGAGGTATCAGTATTCTGGGCACCCTCATTAATACGCCAATAAGGAGCAACGGAAGCTGTCTGATAACCCTTGTAAGACGCGCTGGTAAAGTACAGAGGATTAAACATATCCACACGAGTTGGAATGTCATTCTCCAGCGTGTCAGCCTTATTCAAATCAGAGGACCAGTCATTGGCGTAGCTGGACTTCCAATCAGTAAGCTTCATATACGTATCAAGGTTCTTTTTGATGAGATCAGCTGTCTGCTCATCAAAATGCAAGGTACTTTGCTCACCAACGCCAAATAGCTGATTTGCACGAGTGCTTCTATCAGGTGCATCAAAAGCTCCAACAGGAAGTGAAGCACCTCTCAGAGCGCGCGAGAAACCCCTCAAGTTCTCAAGTTCAACGCTCTGACGGCGAAGGTTATATACAACCCAAATA
>JABZHK010000144.1:0-3036 GCA_015258885.1 Atopobium sp. | reverse complement strand
CCAGCAATAAATGCAGCAATAAACATGAATGGCGCGCGAACTGCCATACGGATAAGCATCATAAATGCCATCTGTACGTTTGAAATGTCAGTGGTCAAACGCGTTACCAGAGAAGATGACGAGAAAGCATCAATAGTGGTAAACGAGAATTTCTGAATATTTCGGAACATATCACGACGAAGGTTGCGGGCAAATCCTGTAGATGCCTTAGCAACTGAGATGCCAGAGAGTGCTCCAAACAGCAGTGACAACATTGCCATAGCAGCAAGAATGAGGCCCGACTGAAGAATGGCGTTGAGATCAGCGCCAGCTCGAAGGGTATCAATAAGAGCTGCTGTTCTAAAGGGGATGAGAATCTCTAAGATGGTTTCTACCATAACAAAGACAGGTGTGAGAATAGTGTCTCTCTTAAACTCACCAATACTCTTTGAAAGGATCTGAGCAATCTCTCTAAAAGAAAGATTATTTACATCAACAATGCCGGTTAATGATGAAGGAGCCAGTGCTGTATCGGCTTCAGTTGATTCAACCATGTCTTCAAGTATTTCAGTTGATGCTACTTCTTCTGGCATGTTGTTTCTCCTTTCTGGTCTTTAATACAGGTGTCCCAGTGTTCAACTAGTCGATCTAGATATCCACAAAAGACATTTTTTTCTTTATCTGAAAGAACAGATAAAGCCTGCGCTTCAAATGACTCAATAGATTCTTGAGCTTCTTGTGCCTGTTTACGTCCTTCTTTTGTGAGTGAAAGAAGCGTTTGTCTGCGGTCTTTATCAACACGCGTGCGCTCAATCAGACCTTTTGCTTCAAGTTTGCTCACCATTTCTGACAACGATGCAGACGCATTTTTTGTCCTGGCGAGAAGATCTTTTTGCGTCATATCTCCCTCACGATACAGTGCAGTCAAAATAAATTGTTGACCGCCACGGCATCCACGTGTGATGTAAAGATAATGACCTAGATGGCCAAGATTGCGAATAATGCGCATCTCTTGAGTAGGTGAGGTAGGTGCTTGATGCATGAGTACCTCCCATAACAGAAATAATTCTTGTAAGGTATTTTACTCAAAATTTCTGAGATAGCAAGGTACTTAACAATTAAGTACCGAAGTTTTATTTTCTTGAAATAAAAGCAGGTAAATTGTTTAAAGTTCCAACGCTGTTCTTAAAGATAGTCAAAATTTGCAAAAATTCTTCGCACCACAGCACCAGGAGAAACCTTGGGGACATTGTGAGGGCAACCTGGAATAAAGAGAAGTCGTGCGGTTGGAATTGCCTCAGCGATACGACGAGTTTCCTCTGGATAAATTTCGTCGTACTCACCAGCCATGACAACAACAGGAACAGAGATATGTCCCAGGGTTGCAGGATCAATATGCGGGTTGTCTACCATGAGTTCAAGATGCTCTGCAATACGAGCGGCTTCTGCAGGCGAAGGAACAGGATAGCCGTCTTCTAGAACGGCGCCTTCCCAGCCTTCAGTCGCCCAACGCTTATTGCCCTCAATGTTTTCATAGAGCCAAGTCATATCACCTAGCGTATCAGGCTCAAGATTTGCTCCAATAGACACGAGAGAAGCAACAATATCTGAATAATCGCGGGCTAAGAGGAGACCTAGGATAGCGCCATCAGAAAAGCCCACAATATGAGCAGATGAAACTCCAAGCTGCTTCAGGACAACATACGCATCTTCTGCCATCTGCTCGTAGGTAAAGGCAGCTGTTCCTCGGGTACTTTGTCCTTGATCTCTGGAGTCTATACCTATTGCGTTGTAGCCACGTTTGCATACTTCATCAATGATGGTTCCAAAGATACCGTGTTCCTCGCCGTTTCCATGGAGAAAAACAATAGGAGTAGCAACTGTATCGTCGGTAACAGACTTCAAATAAGCCGCAGTTGAAGCAAGGTCTTCACAGGGTTTCTCGCCAGCAGAGGTGTGGGGAGTGTAGACAAACGTTGCAATTTCTGCGCCGTCATCAAGCAACACCCGAAGATGGCTCTTCAGGTGTGCTGTTGGCTTGCTATAAGGTTTTGGGCGGTAGACGGGTGGAAACTCAACCACGTATGCTCCTAGCTGCGTGTTTTAGTTCTTCTGGCTTGGATGTGCTTTGAAGAAGTCAAAGCGAGGAGGGAGCTCTTCAAGCTGGTGCTCCTCTGCGCTCTGGCCAAGCTTTGCTGCAAGCTCTTTTGGACCCATAAAGGCGTTCTCCCAAGAGAAGAACTCCTCATGTGGGAAGTTGAGAGCATCTGCAATGCGCTCGCAGCCTTCCGGAACAGCCGGGTGCATAAGCAGCGTGATGGTCTTGAGTGCATAGAATGCATCAGCAAGTGCCTGGTCGTAGGCCTCGTCATTGCCCTGAGCGGCCTTGGAAGCCTCGCCCCAACGCTTGTTTTCTGCGCGAGCGTACTCATCAACAGCGGCAAGTGCAGAGTGTGCGTCAAAGCCGTATGCAAGCTGCTCGTACTTCAGCAGAACCTCTTGAGCAGCATCGATAACTTCCTGGTGAGGCTCACTGATAGGCAGATGACCGCCACATGCATTGGCAGCACCATACAGGCAGCTACGAGCCATGCGGTTAAAGATGTTAGTGAGGAATGCGGACTCCTTGAGCGCTGGATCAACAACGCGAGGATCATCCTTTACCAGAAGATCTGGCTCGCCGTCTTTGCCCTTCCTGGATACAGAGGTGTCAAAAGCCTTTGGCGAGAAGGACACGGCGCGCTGATCAAGGCCAAGTGAGAGCCAGTGAGCGCGGAGTTGCTCTGGAGTGTAGAACTCAAGAAGCTCTTCAGCCATTGGAGGCTTGATAGCACCAGAGCTGGAAGCCTTCTTGTTCATAAAGAGAATGTGGTAGTTAGCAACGGGAGTATCGGTGATAAGACCCCAATCAAGTGCATCCCACAGCGGGTTCTGGACAATGCAGTAGAAGAAGATGTTGTCCTGACCAATGAACTGGTAGACAGCAGCATCGTCACTGCACCACCAATCGCGCCACTCGTCAGAAGAGTAGCAAGAACCACTGTTGCAGGCGTCTTC
>JABZHK010000143.1:0-3079 GCA_015258885.1 Atopobium sp. | reverse complement strand
ACATAAGGAGCTACGCCGTTTTGCTCGACAGATGCAATGATAGAAAGCCACTCTTCAAGGACAAGTGAGCGTTCAGAGGCGTCAAGTACCACATACTCGTTTTGTCCAGATCTGGCGAGAAGACCAATGGAAGACAAAGATCCATCTCCTGTGAGAGCACATTCAAACGAGGTCTCTCCCACCTCAAGCTGTTTACCTGCAAAGACGGCTTCAACAAAATTTTGAGCCACTACTCCGCTAATAAGCGAGTAGCTGATACCGCTCAGGTCAACAAGAGCACAATCTTTGAGAGCCTCTTCAAGGGGTTTCTCGCCATAGAAAGATTGGGCTAAGTTGAAGCCTTCAGTTGAGGTTGAGAATTGTGCTCCAAGATACTCAAGCTCGGTATGAAGGATAGAGCGTTTCTGCTCAGACATTAGTTTCTCCCAAAGAGATACGGAGCAACCGAATACAGGTCAAAGAGGTTGTAGGCAGGAATAGTCCAAAGCGTAAGGTGTGCCTGCGTCATGGTGATGCCTACCTGCGCGGAATCCTGAGACCAGTCAGTTGAAGAAATTAGCTGGTTGTTGGCTACAGGATAGTTAGGTGAAAGCATGGACGTCTGGTAGGTAAAGTCTTTAGATCCAGGCCAAGCCATATACGTGGTAGAAGTTGATGGCTTAACTACTGCAGAAAGCAAGAAGTTGTCCTCGCTTGTGCGGATCTGAACAATTTGGTCAGCACGTTGAATACTAACGCGATTGTAATTGCGATAAGCCCAGTTCATTAGAATGGCTGTATCGTCAAAACGACCTTGTGTAGTCTCGCAACCAAGTACGCAGGTATACAGCGTAATGTTTCCGCGCTTGGAAGCGCCCAAGAAGGCGGTACCAGAGTCCTCTGCACCTGTTTTAATGCCGAGAAGACCGCGGTAGGAGTCCATAAGGTCATCGGTTGAGTGGAACGTACGCTGCTCCCCTCCTACCGTTGTAGTGTATGACCTGGTGTGCACTGCGCTTGCGATGAGTGGATAGTGCTCACGCGCATAACGGCCCATCAGAGCAAGGTCTCGCGCGGTTGAATAGTGACCATCAGCATCGAGGCCATGTGGGTTCTGAAATTGCGTGTGAGTCATGCCAATTTCAGCGGCTTTCTTGTTCATTTGATCAACAAAGGCCTGCTGAGAGCCAGATACGTTGATGGCAATGTTATAAGCTGCGTCATTAGCGGAATACACCAGCATCATCATGATCAGCTGTCTGAGTGTAGGCGTATCGTCTGAGGTCAAACCAGCAACTTGCGAACCTTCTTCAAGATCTGGAACTGTGATTTCACAAGGCTCATCAAGATTGACGCCAGAATCAAGCGCCACAATTGCAGTCATAACTTTGGTGATGGATGCCATAGGAAGCTCTTGATCTGGATTTTTGCTCCAGAGGACGTTTCCTTGTGCATCGGTGACAATGGCAGTAGTTGCCTCAGTAAGTTTTGGCTCATCGGTTACAGAAGACTTGTGAGAAGAGTCATTTTCTGCCAAAGCCTTAGTTGCAGGAGCATAAGGAGCAGCTAGAACAAGTACAAGTAGCACGCTAACAAGAAAAGCCAGCATCTTATGAGAGAGCTGGCGCATAGATACATGGTTGTGCTGAAGGAAAGTCATAAACAACCTAACTTATGCTTGAGTGTTTTTACTATCTTTAACTATTTTAGCTGCTTCACCAGTATAAACAATGGCAGTAATTGCCGAGAAAACAATTCCTATGTACACAAAGAAGATACCTAGAGCGCTGCTTTCAGAGTTAAGTCCTGGAAGCCAGCTAACGTTTACCAGGCCAAGTCCAGAGACTACTGGAATACCCAGAAGAAGCAAACTAAATCCAGTCATTAAAAATGCAGTTGCTGCTTTACCAACAAAGACAACATCAATAGGACGCCTGCGGAATTTACGAACTGCAAGAGCACCAAGAGTAAGGTAAACATCTCGTCCAATAACAAAGAGTGGAATCCAGAGAGGAAGTTCACCAATAATCAAGAGGCCAAGAACACCTGTAATAAGAAGTACTCGGTCCATGATAGGATCCATAATTTTGCCTAGCCAGCTGACAGTTTGCGTTCTACGAGCAACCTGACCGTCAAGAAAGTCGGTAACAGCTGCGGTTACATAACATCCAAGCGCAACCCAACGATTTCCACCTGTTGAGAAGAGCACAAGAAAGATAATCGTAAGGATTAATCTGCAAAAGGTAATGACGTTTGCAACAGTAAAAATAGCGTTAGAAGGATTGTTGGAACTACCAACTGGATCAGTAATAGTTCCCTCTGCCTGCGCCTTTGCTGCATCGGCGTCTGCTGCTTCTTTAATTTGGGATGCTACTTGATTAGCTAGCTGCTGCCTAGTTTGCAACGTTTCACTCCCCTTTTTGTAGAACATAACATGCGTCTATTTTAACGTAAGTTGCGCGATAGCAAATTATTCGCACATTTGTTTAACAAAGGACACAAGAACGCGGACACCCTGAGCATACACGCGTTTCTCGATACGCTCGTCAATGCCATGAACGCCGTTTGCTTCATCTTCTGGTGTTGGCCTAAAAGGACAAATGCGCAGAATAGAATCGCAGATTCCCTCGTAGCGGACAGAATCGGTGCCACCACACACAAAGGACGGAACAAAGGTAACGCCTGGATGGTAGTGCTCCATAATGGCTTTGAGCTCATGATAGCCAGCACCAGCTGGAGAATCAATTCTTCCCGCAGGAGTGGAATGCAAAGCTTCAACCTCAATGGAAGGGTCAACCTGAGCTACCACCTGTTTTATGTGTTCAACGGTTTTTTTAACACTCACGCCAGGAAGTAGCCTTATGTTGATGGTTGCGCCGACATTACCAGGCATAACGTTAGCTGCACTACTTGAACCCTCAAGCATGTTAAAAGCGTACGTGGTGGTTACAAATGGATAAAGTTCCTTAATTTGAGCTGCGGCAAGAGCAATCTTATCTGCATTGGTATCTACGTCATGTACCAGCGATGCAAAAGGTTCCTCAGTAATTTCTGGCGCAAGAACCTTGAAGGTTTCTTTGACAATGCCATTAAGCTCAGG
>JABZHK010000142.1:0-3085 GCA_015258885.1 Atopobium sp. | reverse complement strand
AGGGTCGGCGGTTCGAATCCGTCAGCGCCCACTCAAAGATAAGTCTCGTTTTCAACATGAAAACGAGATTTTTTTGCGTTTTAGAGGGATAAAAGAAAGCCATGTTGCGATATCAAAAAGTGGGTCAGTCCTAAAACCCAGTTGTAAGCTTCCCCCTCATGCACATAATTTCATAAGCCTATACAGGAAGAACGGAATATCCGTCACTCCCCCTAAACTGTGCTCTGAAAGCTTTGACTTTTGCGTTGAAGGATTCGGCATTTGCATTGGTTGCTCTATTGACAAAGAAATTGAGTATGGTATCATAATGAGTCTTAAAGGTGTCAATCACCGTATAAAAGTTGTCTACTCCCAACTTTTCTACCTCGTTAAACCACCTGGCCAACTTTAATCTTGCCGCATCTTTGATGCTTCTGGCATTATAAATATCGGTAAGTTCCATAGCCAGTTGATAAGCCTTCTTGAGTTCAGGGTAGTTTTCAAAGATGATTTCAGCCCTGAGTTTTTGGGATTCCGTCCATTTGGACTTGTGTTTGGTTAATATAAACTTAGCTCTGGCCAGCAGTTGCTTCCGCGTATCTCCGTTGCTGTATCTGAAAGGCCTATAGACCTCGTCTTGCTCTCTGGCCTTTCTTATCTCCTCATTTTCCCTGTCCCTTGCCATCCACCGGTAGGCTATGCGCATGTCGTCCAAAGCATCATAATAGAGTTTCTGCACATGAAATCTGTCACTTGTAATGAGAGCCTTGGGGAACACAGTGCGCGCAATCATCATCATCGAAGAAGACAGGTCGAGTGTTATCTCCTTAACTATATTCCTTTTGGAAGGTTCAATCTTTTCCAAGACGTGGATTACTTCTTCAGCTCTAGTTCCTCTGACCACAGCAACCAGCGTACCCATACCGCCTCTGCCAGCTTTGTTGATTAGAAAAGTATAGACCTCGCCACTGCTCAAACAGGTTTCGTCGATACTCAAGCGCTCTCCTAGATTATCGGCGAACAGTAGCCACTCTTCTGCATGCGACAACTGTTCCCACTGGCGATAATCGCTGAAGTGCTCCTTGTACTGCGTGGAAAGCTGTTTGCCGTCCACTCCATAGTGAGAGCCGATGCCTGCAATGCTCTCCGCGGTAGACTCAATCCTATTCTTTTAAAAAAGAAACGAACTCAGGGGATAGTTTACTGCCCTCAGCCGTCAGGTCATCGTAGGAATAACTGAATATCTCACCCGTGGAACTGTCACGCCATTTTCGACGGCGCACATGTAGGTAAACGGCCTTGCCACGAAGCGGAAAGTCCTGAACAACCCGTTCGGAGGTAAAGCCGTAGCTGCTTACTGTACCAACCTTGCGGTCTTCCTTTTCCATAAAGTTACGTTCATCCAACCAGAAGTCTATCTGGGAAATGCTCTCTTGGATATCAATCACTTCAAAATAATCTGCAAGTATCTCAGGGAAGATACAACGCAATAGTTGCTGAGTCTTCATGATGCAAAGATAATAAATACCTATGAAATTATGTGCATGAGGGGGAAGGACTTACAACTGGGTTTTAGGACTGACCCCAAACAATCCTCTCAAAACGTATGTAAAATGTGGCAAATAGGCGAAAGGGGCGGTGGGTTTTGCGCACTTGTTCACCCCGTTTTTTGCAATTTACTATTATTACTGTCCGCTAAAGTTCTCACCTCTTTATACGAATTAGGGCTGACACTTCTCACGAGGTATCAGCCCTTTTTGTTACCTTTGTTTTTGTTACTAAACTGAGATAACATGAGCAAAAGTACACATTTCTTCGGACAGCCGGTATATGGTCAACTAATAAAATCACTTGATCATGATAAAATTGTTGAAATGAGCCGTAAGAACGGCGGTGAGCGTTATGTGAAGAGCTTCGACGGATACGCTCATCTCGTGACGATGCTTTATGCGGTGATCATGCGTTTTGATTCCCTTCGGGAGATAGAGGCTGCCATGACGGCAGAGGTCAGAAAGCTGCATCATGTGGGCCTTAGTCAAGTACCCAAGCGCAGCACTCTTTCCGATGCCAATGCCAGACGGTCTGAGAAGTTCTTTGAGGATGTATACCATGACCTTTATAACTCCAATAAGAACATACTTTCTTCGGACAGCCGACGTAACGGTACTGAGGAATGGATAAAACGGCTGAGAATCATCGATTCCACGACTATAACATTGTTCTCTAACGTCATATTCAAGGGCGTGGGTCGGCATCCTAAAACGGGAAAGAAGAAAGGGGGCATAAAAGTGCATTCCGTCATTCATGCAAACGAGGGTGTTCATTGTGACGTGAAGTTCACCTCCGCCGCTACCAGTGATTCCTTCATGCTTGCACCCAGCCATTTCAGACATAACGAGATCGTTGCCCTGGACCGTGCGTATATCAACTACGAGAAGTTTGAGGAACTTACCGAGAGGAACGTCGTCTATGTCACCAAGATGAAGAAAAACCTCAAGTACGAGATATTGGCAGACTGCATGGATATGAATAAGGAGGGGGTGATGGAATATCGCGAGCAGGTGGTAGTGTTCAGGAAGGGCGGCATCAGCCATATAGCGCGTATCATTACCTATGTGGACATCAAGAAAGGAAAGTTGCCGAAGTTGGTATCGTTGCTTACCAACGACTTCGACATGCCACTGCAAACCATAGTTGCCATATATCGCAGGAGGTGGCAAATAGAGTCACTCTTCAAACAGATCAAGCAGAATTTCCCTCTTAGATACTTCTATGGGGAGAGCGACAACGCCATAAAGATCCAAATTTGGGTCACGTTGATTGCGAACCTGTTGCTATCCCTGCTCCAAAGCTCCATAGAAAGACGGTGGAGTTTCTCTGGGCTGGCAACTATGGTACGCATAGTACTTATGGAATATCTCAATATGAACAAATTCTTCAATATGCCGGATGCGGACATGAAATTGATGCTTGAAGCTGCGGCTGAATCACCGCCAGGGGTAACAGAAAACGAATAAGGGGCTTGTCACTAACATAAAATCATCCAAACTACAATGCGGCAATGAGTTGGGATGGAGGACACTATGTTTAGCGGACAGTAATAAAT
>JABZHK010000141.1:0-3092 GCA_015258885.1 Atopobium sp. | reverse complement strand
CACTGGCGCCATAAACCTCCTTGAACCACCGCTGCATGCTGGCATAGGGAAACTCGAACTCTTGTGAGAGCTCTTTGAGTGTCTTATGGGAAGAAAGATCAGAGGTTATAGCTCGTTCTATTTCCTTTACCTTATCAACCTGTGCGCGTGTGAGACCGTACTGTCCAATGCGTCCGCCTTCAGGAATATTACTGCCGAGAAATAAGAGAAGCTCCATAATCTTGAGCTTTAGGTAAGCATCTCTAAAGCGGTCATGAGCGTTATATATCTCGCAGAAAATATGCTCGACCGACGGTCCGCTACGGAGCACACTTGATTCATCGCCTGAACAGAACCTCTCGTAGAGCTGCTTAACACTCACAGGAAAACCCTCGGGAAACATTGATTGCAGCGATTTATCTGCTATGTCGGGATCAAGACAGACGGTGACACCACGGTAGTGTCCAAACGGAAACCGAAAGAGACTTTCATGTCTTGCGTGATCGTCAATGCCAAGATCACCTACGTCAAGGTACAGGCATGAGTCAGTCCCAGACTCCCACTCAATTCTTCCTTCTCGACAATAGTTCAGGCAGAGCATGCGTGATCCTGGGGTAAGTTTGAAGCCCGACTCAAGGTTCCATACGCTTGTGAAGTCATTGAACATGAGGGTAATTCCAGGCATGACATCGTGCATTGTCATGATGCCCTGTCCGTCAGTACCTTCCGCCCTCCATACAGAATGATCTGTATCGTGCGTCACGCGACGGACGTTGCCACCCATGTCAGCATAGTTAGCAATGTCCATCGTGTCTCCAATCCCCTTCGTTTCTCTGAAGAGTGTTCTCAAAAAATGACAGCACCTTTGACCAGCCCGCATCGTCGAGCGCGCCTTGGTCTACAAACAATCCGTCTTCCATGCGGGCAAAGTCGGTGCAACATGCTCTGATGAACTCAGGATCGTGTGTTACAACCACGACAGCTCGTCCTTCTGCCGCTGCTGCGGTAACGCTTGCAGCAACCTGTTCCATATGGGCAAGGTCAAGTCCACTGGTAGGTTCGTCAAGCACGAGTAGATCACGACCTGATGCAAGTGCTGTAGCGAGGGCAACGCGTTGCATTTGGCCTCCTGAAAGCGACAGCGGATGGCGTTGTGACAGTTCAGTTAAGTCCAACGATGCAAGTATAGTACGGGTAAGGTGCTCGTCAGCATGACTCGTGGAGTCGAGTACCTCATCAAATACGCTCTCTCGGAAGAGCTGATGGCTCACGTCCTGCATAACCAAGAAGCCGTTCCTTGGTCTGCTTGAGAATGGGCTAGGACCTTCTCCAACATCTATGGTCCCTCTGCAACCGCTCACAAGACCGCAGATGCAGCGTGCGAAGGTAGACTTTCCGGCACCATTGCTTCCGATGATGGCAGTGACACCTCCTCGCCTGAAGGCGATGCGAGAAACGTTGATGCCGCGGCTCGACTGCGGGTAGTGATAGTTCATATCCCTTATGTCGACAAACTCGTTTTTCTCGCTCCGTGCGCAGCACTGTTCAGCTGCAATAGCTGCAAAAGTTGGTGCGCGCAGACCAAGCGCTCGCGCCTCGTCAGCAGTGGATGCATAGAATTGCTTGGAGTCAATCTCGCGTTCCACGCTGCCTGAGCGCATCACAATAATGCGATCGGCGATGCCCTCCAACCAATGGAGTCGATGCTCGGAGATGAGCACAGTGCGGCCCTCAGCTTTCCATTTTGCAACAATCTTTCGGAGAAGCCCTATGGAAGCGAAGTCAAGGTTGGAGGACGGCTCATCAAGGACGAGAACATCTGGGTCAAGCATAGTGGCCGAACCACAGGCAACGCGTTGTTTTTCTCCACCAGAAAGTGAGAGGCAGCTGCGGTCGATAAGATCTGTGAGTTCAAGCGCGTTGGCGACGTCCTTTAAGCGTGTGCGTATCTTGTCAGGTGTTATTCCTTGGTTCTCACATGCAAATGCAAGTTCACCGGTTGTATCCAAACAAAAAAATTGAGTCTTAGGATTCTGGAAGACTGATCCGACCTTTGGCGCTAGTTCCCAAAGCTCGTGGTTGGAAGGTGTAAGACCACAGACCTCAATCTTCCCCGAGAGTTTCCCCTCATAATAATGGGGGATGAGGCCATTGACGAGCCTTGCTAGGGTGGTCTTTCCAGATCCTGAGGCACCCGTCAGGCAGACTACTTCACCAGGGGCTACGTTAAGGTTGACCTCGGAGAGGCTGTTTTTCTCGCTTGCCTGATAGCAGTAGCATGCATTTTTTATCTCGATCATTTCAATCCTAGTAGTAGAGCAATGGCGTGATTACCGCGCAGATAACGGCTATGGCGAGAAAGGCGATTACTATCCAGTCTCGTACACGCATGCGCACTTCGTTTATGTTTGTGCGAGCTGTTGGTCCACCGAGCCCTCGCACAAGAGCCGAAGCAGAGAGGTCTTCACCGCCTCGCACTGCCGAGACAAGCAGCGGTACCAGGTAATTCTCGATGGCGGAGATAGGGTTTCTGAACGTCTTGCTGCTGCGCATGCGTATAGCAGCAGCTATCTGTCGGTAGTCGTCGGCTATCGCTGGGAAGTATCGAAGCATTACGACAAAGGGAATTTCTACTGCCTGAGGCATGTGCATACGGTCGCATGCTGCCATGAACTCACTCACTGACGTGGTTGTGACTAGCCAGGTTCCCATGGCAATACCAGGGGCGAACTGCCTTACGATTCCCGAGATACCGAGCGTGGCAAAGAGAGCAACTCCAGTGAGGCATGATTCCGCGATTGCTGCCACAGCGCTTGCAGCCCCGTATAACGTGAGGTAGGTGATTGCTGAGCGGAAATGGTGAGAGAGGGCCAGCATGATGAAAGGTGTTGCGATAAGCAGCGGCTTAACCACAAGAAGAGGCCCCACGTTATATGACCCAAGCATAATTGTTGAGACGACGAGTGTGGCAAGCACTTTAGTACGGGGATCAAGCACGAGCCCTCGGTTATTGGCAGTTGAGAGGAACAGCCCCTTTTTCATTATGCGATACCGGCTCGCTCAAAGTGCTTGTGGAGGAGTTTCTTGCCGATGACGGCTCCGATATACCCCGC
>JABZHK010000140.1:0-3147 GCA_015258885.1 Atopobium sp. | reverse complement strand
CAGCAATACAGGGGTTAATACCAGGAACCAAAAGCCCCCTGATAAAAGGACTAAGGTTACCAAGAACAACACCAAGGACCAGAGGAAGAAGGGTACCCGCAAGTGCGGTAGGAGAAATTGCTGCAACGCCTGCTGCACCAAGAGCAATCATGGTAACTGCAGGACCAGCAACAAGGGACAAAACTGCAGCCGCTCCCTGTTCATCAGGAGTTCCGTACTCAGCAGTAATACCAATGTACAAAGCAACATTGCAGAAGGTAATGCCCCCAATGATAGAAAGTGCATTAAGACCAAAGAAGTTATCGCCCATAAATTTAGCAACAAAGAGACCAAAGGCAATAGCAATAGCAAGTTTTGGAATAAGGATGGTCAGGCCAGTCTTCAGAACCTTGGGAACCGTCTTAAGGTCAATAGAGGCGCCAACAAACAGCAGAACAATGCCAACAATAGCAGGAGCGCCCTTAGCAACAGCAGTGGTGAAGCTACCAATTTCTAGAACCTGAGGAACAAATGAGTGAAGAAGTAGGCCTACAGAAAGCGGATACAGCATAATATCGCCGGGGAACCTAGGGACGCCAATCTTACGAGTTGTCTTTTGCTGTTCAGCTGCCATTATCAGCTCCTTTGCCCTGGTTGGTCAAAAAATAGTTGACCTACTTTATCAGCACAAAGAATCTTTTTTAAAAAGTACTGTACAAATTAACAATTTGGCTACAAACGCGAGAAGACCTTACAAACTGCAAGGTCTTCTCGCGAAATGGGTGTATTGAGCTGTAAAGACGGACTAAGCCCAGAACTTAGATTTTGCCGCCCTCGACGACCATAGTATTTGGATCTACCTCGTCGCCGTAAATTGGAGCAAGTGTCTCTTCATAAGCCTTGTGGAAGAAGTTCTCCTCTGCAAGAGGGCCGGTGATCTCGTTGTTGATAAACTCCAACACCGAGGAGTTACCCTTGTGAACTGCCGCAGCAATAGTATCGGAATCACCCAGGTCATCGATGCCAACAACAAAGCCAGGGTTAGACTTAATCCATGCAAGTACCTCGGTATTATCGGTTGAGAAAGCATCGCCGCGGCCGTCGAGCAGTGCGTTATACGCATCAGCATAGCTATCAAATTTGACCAGCTCAACCTTTGGTGCGTTCTTAGCAAACCAAACCTCAGCTGTGGTTCCCTTAGAAACAATAAGCTTCTTTCCATCAAGCTGAGAAACATCAGTAATTGGTGCAGAAGCGGGGGAAACAACGCCCAGCTTGATCTTCATGTATGGCAGGGAGAAATCAACCTTTTCTTTACGGTCATCGGTTACCGTAAAGTTTGCCAGCATGATATCTGCCTTATTGGACTGCAAGAAAGGTACGCGGTTCTGTCCGTCAGTGGCAATGTAGTTGATCTTGACGCCCATATCCTTTGCAAGGCGCTCAGCAAAAACAATGTCGTAACCAGCGTAATTGCCGTTTGCATCAACATAACCAAAAGGAGCCTTGTCGCTAAAGACGCCGATATTTACTGTGCCTGCCTTCTTGATGTCATCAAGAGTTCTAAACTTTGAGTCTGTATCAGAAGATCCACCCTGAGTTCCGTCGGAATCCTTTTTCTTGCAAGCAGCCAAAAGAGCTGCAGCAGAAAGTGCGCTTGCACCAAGGAAAGCACGGCGAGAAAGAGAAGCGGAAGTATTTTCAAAGAAGTTCATTTCAAATCCTAACAAGTTGTATCAATTACTACATCATCTACGTGCAAAAACACGTTGTTTACTTATGTACACGTTCAAATTCAAAGGTACGCAAAAACTCTTGTGCCCTCTCTGTTTTAGGTGCCGAGAAAAACTCTTGTGCATCGGACGACTCTTCTACGATGTGTCCCTGATCAATCAAGATGACTCGATCAGCAACTGCTTGAGCAAAGCGCATCTCGTGAGTTACCACCAGCATGGTCATTCCTTGCTCTGCTAGCTCCATAACTACCTGCAAAACCTCGTGAACCATCTCAGGGTCAAGAGCTGCAGTAATCTCGTCCAGCAAAAGAACTTCAGGGTTAGTCATAAGAGCACGAACAATTGCCACGCGCTGCTTTTGGCCGCCAGAAAGTGCTGATGGATAAGCGTCTTTCTTCTCCCACAGCCCTACTCGACGTAGCAGCTCTTCTGCCTGAGTTAAAACCTCAGCCTCTGAACGTTCCTGCACTACCAGAGGAGCCAGAGTTACGTTTTTCAAAACCGTCATGTTGGGGAACAGATCATAGCTTTGAAAAACCATTCCAATGC
The DNA here is from genome assembly GCA_015258885.1 of Atopobium sp. Lineage (GTDB taxonomy): Bacteria > Actinomycetota > Coriobacteriia > Coriobacteriales > Atopobiaceae > Lancefieldella. The sequence continues at coordinate 883 of JABZHK010000140.1, read as the reverse complement.
CTGTTGCAGCGCTTTCCCTCTTCTGACCAGAAATTACCTGATTGTGGAGAAGTACCTCTCCCCCTTGGATGTCTTCCAAGCCAACAATAGCGCGAAGTAGCGTAGACTTACCGCAACCGGAAGGTCCCAACACTACAACTACCTCGCCTTTATTGATGGAGAGCGAGATCTTATCAAGCACGGGTTTCTCGCTTGAGGGATATAACTTAGTGAGGTCCTTAACTGCTAAAACGGTGTTACTCATGTGAGGCGCTCCTCTCAAGCCTGCGTGAAAGATACGAAAGTGGGAAGCAGGCGGCAAAATACAGGAAGAAAATAGCTCCATAGATCCAAAGTGCTCCGTCGGTTGGGAACTTGAAGCGATAAAAATCAGCAATCTGGCTACCAACTCTGAGCAGCTCAACCACACTAATCAAATTACAAAGCGCCGTTGTCTTAATCATGCGCGTAATCAGATTGATGGCTGGGGGCAAAAGACGCCTAAAGGCCTGAGGCAGGATGACCTTAAAGAACGTCTGCTGGCGAGAAAGGCCAAGCACAAACGCGCCGTCATACTGAGATGCTGGAATTGACTCCAACGCTCCTCGTACCAGGTCACCAAGCTCGGCTGCTCCCCAGAAGGTAAAGACCACAATTGATGCCTCAACGCCATCAAAGTTGACGTCAAACCATTCAGAAGTACCAAAGTACACCACAAAGAGCAGTACAAGCTGAGGCATAACACGAACAATCTCAAGGTAAACACGAAGAATTGCGCGTACAACCTTGTTGTTGGATGTCATAAAAAGTCCAACGAGAATACCAAGAGGAATAGAAAGCGCTACAGAGATAAGGCCAATGTGCACCGTTGTTGCAAGACCTCCAAGAAGGCGCGTTATTACTC
>JABZHK010000013.1:0-14669 GCA_015258885.1 Atopobium sp. | reverse complement strand
GTTCAGCGCGGCGCAATCATGACTTCTGACGGCGTCACTCTGGCAGAGAGCGTCAAGCAAGACGATGGCACCTACGTGCGCAACTATCCGCACGACGGCATGGCTTCTCACACCGTTGGCTACATCTCTACCCAGTACGGAACTGCAGGTATTGAGTCCTCCATGAATGAGACACTCACCGGCCACGCAGATCATTCCGACTGGAGAAGTGCTCTGTACTCGATGGCTGGCGTCAATACCGCTGGTTCAAGTGTTGTCCTGACCATCAATTCCCAGATGCAGGCCGTGGCAGAAGCTGCGCTCCAGGGCTACTCGGGCTCTATTGTTGTCATGGACCCAGCTACTGGAGCTGTACTTGCAAAGGCTTCTAGCCCTTCATATACCCACGCTGAGCTGGGTACCATTATCGAATCCGGTACTGGCAGTCAGCTGGTCGACAGAACTACCCAGGCGCTCTACTCCCCTGGTTCATCGTTCAAGACCATTACACTTTCTGCTGGTATTGATACGCACACTACCACGCTGGACACCACCTATTCAGCTCCAGGAACCATGGAGCTTGGCGGTGGTACTATCCACAACTACGCAAACGAGGACATGGGCACCATTCCTCTGCGCGAGGCGTTTGCCCGCTCTTCCAATACGGCTTTGGCACAGCTTGGCGTTGCACTTGGTGCGGACAACCTGGTCAGCTATGCGCGTGCCTTTGGTTATGGCACCGCACTTGGTCAGGACTTCTCCACAACTCCATCGCTGATGCCAAATCCTGCCGAGATGACCACTTGGGAGCTTGGCTGGGCAGCTTGCGGCCTTCCTGTTGGAGAGCACGCAAGTCCTGCAGGTCCTCAGACTACCGTCATGCAAAACGCTGTTGTAGCAGCGGCAATTGCTAACGGCGGCGTGGTCATGAACCCTTACATTGTTGACCGCGTTCTCTCACCAGAGGGAGCTGTTGTTTCTACAACGTCACCGAAATCGCTTGGTCAGGCTGTGTCTGCAGATACTGCCGCGCAGGTCCGAGAGGCAATGCTGGGCGTTGTTGAATCCGGCACCGGTATGGGAGCTCGCGTTCCGGGTGTCAAGATTGCAGGTAAAACAGGTACGGCAGACGTTGAGAACGGTAACTTTAACTCGTTCTTCATCGGTTTTGCGCCTTACGACCACCCAACCCTTGTTGTTTCTGTTGTCATCGAAGGCAACGGCGAGAACGTTTTAGGTTACGGTGCTCAAGTTGGCGGACGTGTTCTTGCGCAGTGCCTGAACATCCAGGCTTTGGGAGCTGCTTCGTAGCGCCTAAAACACCGCACGGTCTTCTCCCCAAGTAGTTGGGTGTGTTCTAAGATAGTAAGTGACGTGGCGAGAAAATCGCACGCTTGATAGGAGTTGAGTTATGCCAGGTAGAATGCTCGGTGGGCGTTACCAGGTTCAAGACAAAATTGGTACCGGTGGAATGGCCACCGTTTACCGCGGACAGGACCAGGTTCTTGGCCGTACTGTTGCCATCAAGATGATGCTGCCGCAGTACGCAAACGATCCTTCTTTTGCTGCCCGTTTTAAGCAGGAGGCTCAGGCTGCAGCAGCGCTCTCCAGTCCTTATATTGTCTCGGTCTATGACTGGGGTAAGGACGGCGAGTCCTACTACATTGTCATGGAGTATCTGCGCGGTACAGACCTTAAGAGCGGCATCCGCAAGCATGGAGCCCTTGATTCCCGTAAGGTCGCTCAGATTGGCTCTCAGATTGCTCAGGCGCTCTCTGTAGCACACCGTCACGACATCATTCACCGTGACATCAAACCACAGAACATCATGGTCCAGCCAGATGGCAACATCAAGGTCATGGACTTTGGCATTGCTCGTGCAAAGAACAGCAGTCTAACCACCGATAACTCTGTTCTTGGCACCGCTCACTACGTTTCTCCAGAGCAAAGTACCGGCAAGCCTTTGGGACCAACCACCGATATCTATTCCCTGGGCATTGTCATGTACGAGGCTGCAACTGGCCGCGTTCCTTTTGCTGGTGACGACGCTATCAGCGTTGCTATGAAGCAGGTCAACGAAGCTCCTCAGCCACCATCGCTGATCAACCCCAACGTAGACCCTGCGCTCGAGGCAATCATTCTTCGATGCATGGAAAAAAACCCAGCTGACCGCTATCAGAGCGCTGACGAGCTTGCTCGTGCGCTGCGCGATTTCATTGCTGGCCGCGCCACTATTCCAAGCAACACCACCGTGAGCCCCCGCATTGTGACACCGCCTCAGCCAACTTCCAGGTTGGATCGTCGCGGCATCGACGGCTCCAACACCTACATTACGCGCGGTGGCGACACTGGTCGCTTGACCCGCGTCCATTCTCGTGAAGAGGCCGATGAGCTGGACAAGCGCGAGAATAAGCGTCACAAGCGCAACGTTATTCTCGGCGTTTTAGGCGCTTTGGTTGTCCTGGCTCTTGCAGGCTTTGCTATTGCACAGATGCTCGGCAACTCTTCCCAGCAGTATCTGGTTCCACAGTTTGTTGGTCAGACAAAAGACCAGGCAACTCAGGCGCTGAATGCTTCTGGCAGCCACTTTAAGCTGGGAACTGTTACAGAAAGCTATAGCGATTCTGCACCTGAAGGCCAGGTTATTGACCAGACACCAAGCGCTAACAGGCAGGCCGCTGAAGGAACTGCTATCAATCTTGTTGTTTCTAAGGGTGCTAAACCTGCCGCGGCGGTTAAGGTACCTGACCTCACTAATAAGAGTCCATCAGAGGCTGAGTCCGCTCTTGCTGCTGTTGGCCTCAAGGCAAGAAATGGCGATTCAGTTGAGTCGGACGACGTTACCGTTGGTTACGTTGCAACTCAAGAACCAGCTGCAGGTAGCGACGCCAAAGCTGGCGATACCATCACCTATCACCTGTCTTCTGGCAAGGGTAAGGCAGATGTTCCAGACGTCACGGAGATGACTGCCGAGCGTGCATCTGATGTCCTAAAAGATGCAGGCTTCAAGGTAGATACTCAGCAGCAGCCTTCGTCGAGCGTGCCTGAGGGCCGCGTTATCTCCCAGTCTCCAGCTAACGGCAAGGCAGATAAGGGCTCTACCGTAACGATCGTTGTTTCGTCTGGCGCCCAAAGCGGATCTGTTCCAAGCGTTGTCGGTAAGGACTTTGAGACGGCTCAAACCACGCTCGAGAACGCCGGCTTCCAGGTCAACACCGTCTGGGTATACGACGACAATGTCGCAACCGGTAACGTAGTTGGACAGACGCCATCAAGCGCTGCACCTGGTGCTACGATCACCATCCGCGTCTCCAGCGGACCTCGCCCATCCGCGTAAGCTACGCGCGCGACGTAATTGGCTCATCAAGTACGTTCAAGCCCTGTAACCGGTTTCGGTTGCAGGGCTTTTTGCTGCAGGAAAAATGGTTGAACACACCTATGACAGATAATCTGTCAAAAAGACGTATACATTACGCTGAAAATACCTCAAACGTGCAGATTATCTTCATTTGATGTGTAATATGGCCGCAATTGTGCAGAATATCTGTCATAGGTGTGTTCCTTAGAGGCGGAATTTACCTATAGTTAGATTTTTTATATTTCTCTATTCATTTTTCAGCATATTAAATTAAGTTTATGCATAAAGATGCATATCAAGTAGGGAGACCACCTGGGCGTCTGGCAGAATGCCCTTGGCTGTCTGATTATCTTGGTTAAAAGCTAGTCGATCCCCAGCGAGGTCTGCCGAAACGGCACTATTTTGAGCTATTTCGTATGCCCAGACTGAAAAGCCAACGCTAACACGCTGCAGAAAGAAAAAACCGACAGCGCTAAGCTGCCGGTTTGAAATCAATGGTGCCCCCGGGCCGATTCGAACGGCCGACACCCGCTTTAGGAGAGCGGTGCTCTATCCCCTGAGCTACGAAGGCATGTGGGATATTCTACTCACGTAGGCTCGCGTACGCAAATCTCGCTGCGAGCTGGCGGCTGCGTGACGAGAAGTGCTGTGCGCTCGGCATCGCTTGCGGCGCCGGCAGCAGCACGAAGCCGCTACTTACGACGAGCCTTGCGCTCAGCCCTCTTTCTGTCGTACTCAGCCTGACGCTCGAGGTAGAAATCGTTGAGCTTCTTATCGGTCATGCCAGCAACCTTAGCCTCGATCTTTTTGCGAAGAGGACGCATCTTGAAGAAGCTGTAGACGACCGAACCAAAGATGCAGAAGTAAGCAAAGACCAGCATAATGGCAGAAATCATACCAACACCGGTGTTCAAATCTCTAGACTCTGGAACCATATACGAAAGCACCAGTGTAATGATGGTTGCAACAAAACCAAGGCCCAGGAAGACCCACCAAACGCGCTCGGCACGATGATAGTCTGGATCTGCGCGCAGCATAGCCTCAAATCCACGGCTGCGAATATCCTCGCGCTCGCGCTGGCGAGCACGTGCAGCACGCTTCTCCTCTTTGCTCTTTGGAGCACTGGAGCCAGAGCCGGAGCCACTTACGCGTACAGACGCAGCTGCCTCTCGTACTGGTTTAGCAGTAGCAGCAGATTTGCGACCAAAAGCGGAATACGAAGGACGCTCAGTCTCCTCGGAGGTTTCTTTCTTTGAAAGGCTTGCGGTAGCCTCACGCGCTTCTTTGGTTGCGCCTGTAATGGTGTCACGCAGTGACATTGGTCTCCTTCAGTGGTACAAACTCAGTTCCCGTAATAATCTGGAATGCCGTACGATAACGCTCGGACGTGCCCTCAATAACCTCTTCTGGAAGATGAGGTGGCTCTCCTTGCATGTCCCAGTGGGCTTTCAGCCAATCGCGTACATACTGTTTGTCGTAGCTTGGCTGAACGTGTCCCTCAGAATAACCCTCAGCAGGCCAGAAACGGCTTGAATCAGGTGTAAGGCACTCATCAATAAGTGTAAGTTTTCCGTCGATAAAACCAAACTCAAATTTGGTATCCGCAATAATAATTCCACGAGTTGCGGCATATTCTGCGGCAGCCTTATAAATTGCAAGCGAAGCTTCCTTCAGCTGAGTAGCAACATCCTCGCCAACAATCTCGCAGCAACGCTCAAACGAGATATTCTCGTCATGATCGCCCAGCTCAGCCTTAGTGGAAGGGGTGAAGATTGGCTCAGGCAGTTTAGATGCCTCAGTGAGACCAGCAGGCAGCTTAATGCCGCAGACGGTACCGTCCTGGTCATAGGTCTTTTTGCCAGAACCAGTAAGGTAACCGCGGACAATGCACTCAATTGGCACGGTCTGTGCTTTCTTTACCAGCATTGCGCGACCAGCAAGATACTCAGTGTAATCTGCAAACTGCTCAGGAGTCTGATCTGGCAGAACAGAAATCATGTGGTTAGGCAGAAGATCCTTGAAGCGATCGAACCAAAATGCGCTAATACGTGTCAGAATTTCTCCCTTAAAAGGAATCTCGTCGGGGAGGATAAAGTCAAAAGCACTAATGCGATCGCTCGCAACCATCAAAAGTTTGTCGCCACAATCATAGATATCGCGGACCTTACCGTGCGAATCGGGACGAAGCTCAGCTCCAGCCACAATGACCTCACTTCTGCGCAAAGCGCGTTGTATTGCAGGACTTTTGATTGTACGGCAAAATGCCCAAAAATCGGCCTACAACAACGTTTCTGTAACAGAGATATTATTTTGGGTGAGCACCGGAAGATGCAGCGAGAAGGTAGTGCCTTTTCCAAGCTCGGATTCTACCGAGATGGTACCGTTGTGACGGTCCATAATCTCTTTTGTGATTGCCAGGCCTACGCCAAGACCGCCTGATGCGCGCTCACGGCTTTCTTCTGCACGCCAGAATCGCGAGAAGGTCTGTGGAATGTCCTCAGGAGCAATTCCCATACCGTCATCAGTCACGGAGATAACCGCATCGGTATCGTCAATTGATACGGTTATGACAACGTGACCTCCATCATTGGTGTAGCGGATAGCGTTGCTCAACAAATTGGTCAGGGCTTCTCGAATCATGTCCGAGTCAACATCAACAAAACAGTTACCCTCGGGAGTCTTATCCACAAAGGTCAACGTGCGGTTATTCTCCTTGAAGAGCGTTTCTTGCACGGCAACAATGCTTGCCACCATTGCCACCACATTGACGCTTTCTGGATTGAACTTTGTTTTTCCGTTCTCAAGTCTTGAGAGATGGAGCATAGCGTCTACCAGGCGAGAAAGACGTCTACTCTCAGACACAATGTTTTCCAAGCGCTCTTCATCTGCGGGCAAAATACCGTCTTGGATTGCTTCAACAGTGGCCATGATAGCCATAAGTGGAGTTCTGAGCTCGTGTGCAACATCGCTGGTCAGACGGCGTTCAAGCTTAATGTCTCTTTCGAGTGAAGACGCCATGTCATCAAAGGTTTCTCCCAGACGCCCCAGTTCATTCTCGCCACGGATGCCTGAACGAGCCGCAAGATTGCCGCTTCTGATCTGAACAGCCGTCTCGGTAATACGGCGTACGGGCTTGGTAAGTGAACGTGAGGCCAAAATACCAATTAACCCCGAAAGCGAAATTGCAATGGCTGCAGCAAGACTAATTGCCTGGTAAGAGCCATTACGGAACGCAATGTCTCGCTGGGTCAGGAACGGCTCAGAACCAAACGTCCAAATTCTAATGCTGCCCACAGGCTCACCTTGTAGGTTTTGGACAACTGCATAAACCACGGCGTCACCCGTCTGAGGACCAGATAATGCACTATTTCCACCAGGTCGGCGAGCATTTGGTGCCGAGTCGTCATACAACACCACGCCAGAAACATCTAAGACCTGGATACCAATATCGGAATTGGTTGCAGAGGCCTGACGTGCAATAGAGAGAACGTCGGCATTCCAGCCTTCTGCGCGCGCGTACGCCTGAGACATATTGAGCGCGGTAGTATCAACAGTATTTTGTAGGTTCTCCCTGGTATAAGCAGTAAAACGGTTTTCCCAGACAATGCCTAAAACTGAAATGAGCACCAATACTGTCATGACGGCAGTCAGCGCAAAGAACGCCGCCATACGGGTGGTAAAGCTTTGAGTGCCAACGGGATCGGGCTTAATAGTTTTATAAGAACCCTCAGTTTCCGGAGGGTTCTTAAGAGAATTTGAGTGATGTTTCTTGAAGAGCGCCAAAGCTCTAAAGCTTAGGACTCGTGGCTAGCGTTGCCAGCCTCAAAGCGATAGCCAACACCGTGAACGGTGAACAGCCAGCGAGGATTGCGAGGATCATCGCCGAGCTTTGCGCGCAAGTTCTTGACATGCGAATCAATAGTGCGCTCATAGCCCTCAAAGTCATAACCCAGGACCTTCTCGACAAGCTCCATACGTGTGTACACGCGGCCAGGATAGCGAGCAAGGGTGGTGAGCAGCTTAAACTCTGAAGCGGTAAGGTCAACTTCCTCGTTGTTAATGAGAATCTTGTGACCAGAAATATCAATGGTAAGCGTACCGTAATCAAGCACATCAACAGCAGTTTCTGGCTCAGAATACGTGCGGCGGAACAGCGCGCGAACACGTGCCACCAGCTCACGAGGCGAGAAAGGCTTGACAAGGTAGTCATCAGCGCCAAGCTCAAGACCAATAATCCTGTCTTCTACCTCACCTTTTGCAGTAAGCATAATGATGGGCACATTGGAGGTATCTCTGATTGCACGGCAAACGCGCTCTCCAGAAAGCTTTGGAAGCATAAGGTCAAGGATAACAAGGTCAAATGCATGTTTCTCAAACTCTTCAACTGCACTCTGACCGTCGCCAACACCCTTAACAACGTAATTTTCGCGCTCAAGATATGCTGAGACGGCGTCACGGATGACTTTCTCATCTTCGACAATCAGAATTTTCTTCTCGTCGGAAGCCATTGTCTCCCCTTTTCTTTTGCCCTGCATGTATGTGCGTATGGCACATTACGATTATTCATTAATTATTTGTATTCATTCTATCTCTATACCTACAAATAATCTACAAAGAAAAAACACGAACTGTCACGGAAGCCGGATATCCGCTGGTAGGATCCTTAACAGTTGAGTAGGTTACAAAAGAATCACAGTTGCCTTCTCGAGCGGGAAACTCTCCGTAATCAACGCTTCTATCCATTGAATAGAGCCAGTTTGCCGTTTGATTTTGCGTATCAACAAGCACGTAAGAGGCGCGGCTCTTAATTATGTAAAGGCTACCTTTACCTGCCGATATTGCATTAGGTTCACGCTCAATGACGTAAGGGTTTTCGCCTGAAGCAGGCAGGATATATGTTCCCATCTTGCCCAACAGACCGCCCGAGTCATAACTTGCTTCAACTGACACAATAAACTTATCGTCTACGCGACTTGCTGCAAAAGGCTTGACGGATTGAGGCATAACAAGCTGGTCAACCTTGGTTTTAAGGTTATCTCCCAGCAGGTATGCTGTAACGCCATAGTAGGTGCCTTCGGAGGCGCGAACTCGAGGAGTGAGGGTAACTACTCCCTTTGAGATAGACGGTGCAGTAGCAAATCTACCTGGAGATTCAACGGCGTCCGTTCCCTCAGAATCCCCCACACGCCACACGTAGCAGTGCGAAGATTCACGGGTTTTCTCGCCAGAAGAAGCTGGTTGGACTAGCCAAACCACCTTATCGTCTCCGCAGGCAAACGGAGCCGGATCCCAGTTTTTATCGGCCTTGTAGAGGACCTTTGCGTCTCCAGTAAGCTTGCCGTCAGAAAATGGTGCGGCAAGAAGCTCCCAGTCGAAGGTTGTGGTGTCCACCTCAACCCATGCATAAACGGAGTCGGAGCAGCGAACGTCGTAAATTACGGCGGTGGTATTGTTCATCTGAGCCGCAGGAACAACGTCAACAACCTGACCAGACGTCAGCGAAAGAGCAGAGCCCTTTACCATAGGCGTGGCAGATGCGCCGGCCGTGGTGACGGGAATCCAATTTCCATCGGCTGGATGCAACACGCTTCCCAAAGGAAGACTCCAGGTCTGGCTAGGTTGGGCAGAATACTCCGTCGAGCTATAAGAGTCCAGCACATTTGTGCCAGAAGACTCGTCAAGTACCAGCGGTTTTCCTGCATCTCCCGAGCCTTCTTGATGAGAGCAGCCAGCCGCGATGCTAATTGCACCCGCAACTACGACACCAGCCGCTCCCGTCTTAAAGAAGTTTCGGCGAGAAATGTTCCCAAACAGTGACACGATTTAGTCCAATTCAAGATGCTCAAGACGGTCAAACAAAACGTTTGAACGGGTAAGGAATGCACGAGGATCAAAGATTTTCTCAAGCTCCTCATGGCTCAGCGTACAAGCTGGATCTGCCTCAAGAAGCTCCTGGTAGGATGGTCCTTCCTTGCACTGCTGAATATCTGCCCAGACCTTCATGGCGTTGGACTGAACAATCTTGTATGCCTCTTCACGAGTAATACCAGTGTTGACCAGAGCAAGAAGAACCTTTGACGAGAAGAGCATGCCACGGGTCTTATTGAGGTTGGCCATCATCTGCTCTGGATACAGAACCATGCCATCAAGCAGGAACTCAAGCTTTGATAGCATGTGATCAAGAGCAATAAAGCTATCTGCCTGAGCAACGCGCTCAGCGGAAGAGTGGCTGATATCACGCTCGTGCCAAAGAGCAACGTTATCAAAAGCAACCTGTGCGTTTGCCTTAACTACGCGGGACAAACCACAGATCTTCTCGGCAGTAATAGGGTTGCGCTTATGAGGCATAGCGGAAGAGCCCTTCTGGCCCTTGCGGAATGGTTCCTCAGCCTCGAGGGTATCAGTCTTCTGCAGCGCACGCATCTCAGTTGCAATACGCTCGCAGGTAGCGGCAACGGTTGCCAGAACACCAGCAAGGTAAGCGTGGTGGTCGCGAGAAATTACCTGGGTTGAAAGTGGATCATGGACAAGACCGAGTTTCTCGCAAACGTACTCCTCAACAAAAGGATCAATGGAAGAGTAAGTTCCAACAGCACCAGAAATAGCGCCATAGGCAACGTTTTTACGAGCATCCTTCAAGCGGTCAAGGTCGCGCTTAAACTCCCAGGCCCAGCTACCAAATTTCATGCCAAAAGTCATAGGCTCAGCATGAATGCCATGAGTACGACCAACGCAGAGGGTATCGCGCTCCTCAAATGCGCGACGCTTGCAGATAGCAGCGCAGCGACGAACCGCAGCAATAAGCAGGTCACATGCCTGGGTGAGCTGGTAACAAAGAGCGGTGTCGCCCAGGTCTGTTGAGGTCATACCGTAGTGAACCCAGCGACTTGGCTTGAGCTCACCCTCTGGAACCTTAGCATCGATGTAGGAGCCCATATTGGTCAGAAAGGCAATGACGTCGTGGTTGGTAACGGCCTCAATCTCGTCTACCTCAGCGCGATTAAACGCAGCGTGCTCACGAATCCAAGCTGCCTCTTCGCGAGAAATGCCAATAACACCAAGCTCAGCCTGTGCTTCGCACGCAAGGACTTCAATCTCCTGCCAAACGGCGTACTTGTTCTCCAAAGAAAAGATGTGGCCCATTTCTTTGCCGGTGTAGCGATCTACCACGATGAGACTCCTTCTGCTCGTAAAGGAAAAGGTCGAGTACCACTATGGTACCCGACCTTTGAATTACCTGGTGGGCCGTTAGGGGTTCGAACCCTAGACCTTGGGATTAAAAGTCCCCTGCTCTACCAACTGAGCTAACGGCCCATTATCGGGCGTGGCAATTTTACCACGCAACTAGGATAGTGTAGCAGTTTACTCCCATGCCCATTGTCCATTTACGAAAATTGGTGTTTCTTTTCCATCGGCAGAAATTCCCCAAATGTTCAAATCGTCTGCACCAATCATAAAATCAACGTGTGTAGTGCTCTGATTAACGCCGTGGGCCAAAAGCTCTTCTGGACTCATTTCAAGGCCGCCCTTCAGGCACTCTGGGAAGCCCATTCCAAGTGCTAAATGGCAGCTAGCATTCTCGTCATACAAGGTATCGTAAAACAAAATGCCGCTCTGGCGAATAGGCGTGTTCTTAGAGATAAGAGCACATTCTCCCAGGTACTTACCGCCCTTTTGAGAAACAATAGAAGTCAGAACGTCCTTACCCTGCTCAGCGCCGTAGTCAACAACCTCGCCGTCTTTGAAGGTAAACCAGAAATTTTTAACAATCTGGCCGGCATGAATCAGAGGCAACGCAGAGTGAACAGTGCCGTTTACCTTGCGATAGTTTGGCGTGGTAAAGACTTCCTCAGTAGGAATGTTAGGGAAGAACAACGTTCCATCCTGAGTCTTTCCAGCGCCGCCCTCCCAAAGATGTCCTGGATTCATGCCAATAGTCAGGTTAGTTCCGTTTGAAGACTCATAGCGAAGCTCTTCAAACTGATGAGAATTCATGAAGCGCTTGGTCTTCTCAAATGTTGCATTGTGGGTCTCCCAAGCACTCTGAGGATCTTCTCCACTTGCATGAGCAACGTCCAAAATTGCAATCCAAAGCCTGTAGGTTGCCTCAGCCTCAGAAAGCTCTGGGAAAATTACCTTTGCCCATTCAGCTGCAGGAACACCAGCAATACACCAAACGTTTTTACCAAAGTCCATACCGTTTCTAAAGACGTCGCACTCTAAGTTTCTTGCGCGAGAAACAGCAGCTGGCTTTTCTGGATCAATTCCCTTTAGACCATTTGGATCATCAGACGAGAGGAACAAAAATGCTGCACCCTGCTCTGCAAGGGAGTTAAGCTGCTCAATCTTCCAGCTTGGTGTCTTAGAGAGACGCGCTAGGTCAACGTTTTCGTACATAATTCTTGAGGACTCTTGATCGCCCCAAATAACTGTGACAAATTCTGCGCCAGCCGCATAAGCTGCTCGCTGAACCCTACGGACAAAATCAGCAATCTCAATTGAAGCGTTAATTACCAGCTGACTTCCCTCAGAAATTGCGCACCCCTTCTTCACAAGAAGCTCTGCGTATTTATCAATCTGATCAGACAGCGCATCAAGGGCAATCTTTACCTCTTGATCTGTCATAGGAATTTGTGCCATGTTGTTCCCTTCAACCTTCAATCCGCGTAATTCGAGTACTTAAGCACGCTCTATCAAAGATATATCCAAAATATTTCCGCTCAACTTCTACCCGAACAACCTTCTTCACAACGCCAAATTTCAATCTTGTCCATAAAAAGAGCCCCGAAGGGCTCTTGTATGTCTTTGGAGCGGGCAACGGGATTCGAACCCGCGGATGATGGCTTGGGAAGCCATTGCCTTACCACTTGGCGATACCCGCAATTGTGTAGATTTTATCACAGTATTTTTTGCCTTTTAATCGCTTGCTCGGCAACTAGATAAAAGTTTGATGAGTTGTTTTCTGCCTAGCTGCGCATATACAACAAATATACGCCTACACAAATTTTCTCCGTCAGAAACTGGACAGGCGCTGGTCAGAATAGGCACAAAGTCACTCTTTAGCATGCTCTCCAACGAAAGGAGCGCTATGCAAAAGTACTTCTGGCGAGAAACCCCCGCACACCACTATCCCACCTCTTATAGGCGCCTGCTCTCCACCCGACAACTCCGCCTTCCTCGGGCAAAGTTGCTTGGCGGAGACCCCGTCATGCCAAGCAGCTTCCCTTCTGTAGGACATGCGGGTCTGCGGGCACGTCTAGCAGACAGGTTTTCTCGCAAACCTGAGGCTCCCCCATAAAGAAAAAGACCGGTGAACACCGGTCTTAAAGAGAGCTGTTTTGTTGCAATGCAATTAGTTTACGCTGTGATGAAGCGCTGGATTCTTAGCTAGGCATTCATTGCAAATACCCGTAAAGCACAAGGCGTAAGAGTCAATCTCGCCACAAGAGTCCTTGGTGAGGCTGGTAAGATCCCTTAGAACTGGTCCATCAACATCAAAGACACGGCCGCACTCATGACACTGGAAGTGGGCATGCTCAGTTGTAGTTGGATCAAAACGAGAGATGTTATCACCGGTATTAACAACCTGAAGCTCACCTGCGTCAACGAGCTGCATAAGGTTGCGGTAAACGGTTCCAAGAGAGATGTTTGGTAGTTCTTCTCTTACTGCCGCATACACGCTATCTGCTGTTGGATGGTCGTGGCGACCTTCCATATACGTACGAATTGCCTCACGTTGCTTACTGTAACGCACGATAACCTCATTAATTAGTAAGTGTTACTGATTACTGAATACGTTAACACTAATTGTCTATATGTTGCAACAAAAGCTCACATTTATGCATTTCAAAAATCTCTCCGTACGCAATCTACCTCTGATTTTTCAGTTTGGAGGCACGCATGTTTATCACAAAATCCTCAAAACCTAAGAAGGAAGCAATCACGCAGAAGCACTCCCCTGCCTCTGTCTTTCACTTTTGGTTCATCCCTCTGTTGATTGGAGCTCTTCTCCTTAGTCATTTTTTCTTAAAACCTGCTCACAGACTTGCTTTTGCACAAGAGCCCTCTTTTACCGTTGCACAAAGAGAAGATTTTCCTGGTGGACAACAAATTCCTATGTGGACCGCTAGCGACGGTACGTATCTCTACTGTGGAGATGAGTTCAATCACTATGGCGCCTGGCCAGGAGCAACTGGAAGTATAATCGACCCGCAGTCTTATACAAACCTCACCTCAGCTAACGGCGCTCGCGGTGGAACGTATACCGCCGAGCAGCTTCGAGCTATTGACTACATCATTTATCACGGAGCTACTGCGTCCCAAGAAAAAGACGTGTATGGCTATACAGGCTGGAAGGCGCGAGCCATCACGCAGTTTGCGCTGTGGGCGGTTATGCGCGGAGAAGCTCATGCTCTTGCGGTAAGCGTTCCTCAGGCAGAGCTTCATCAACCTATTGAGCAGTTCTATTCCGATGCTATGAGCTATGCTCAAAACAACGGCGGCGGTCCAGAAAACGGAGTTGCAAAGCTGTTTGTACCCACAGGAGACAAACAAGTTCTGTTTTTCTTTGGGCAACAATCTGGCTCTCTCAAAATCACCAAAGGCTCCCTATTACCCGATGTCACTTCAAATAACGAGCACTACTCCCTAGAAGGCGCTGTCTACGGAGTATATTCCGACGAGAGTTGTACCAATCTTCTTTGCAGTCTCACTCTTGATAAATATGGTTCTGCAACACTCAATGAGCTTCCAGTTGGAACGGTGTATGTAAAGGAAACCTCTGCTCCAAAAGGTTTTCTTCTTGACCCGTCGGTTTATGCTGTAGAAATAACAAACCAGAAAGAGAGCACTTTCACAGTTACCGATACTCCTATCGGAGAGTTTAATCTACGCATTTCAAAACAAGACTTTGACCACAGCACTAGCCTCGACGAAGACGCTCGTTCTGAGCAGCAAAGCGCTTCTCCCCAAGGAAACGCAACGCTACAGGGTGCACTTTTTAAAGTGACCTATAGCGGCTCTGCTGAAACAACACTAAGAACATGGGTTTTCTCGACAGATGCTCACGGTTTTGTTTCTTTTGATGCAGACCATAAGGTTTCTGGAGATGACCTCTTTACTCTTGGCGAGAAACCCTGGCTTCCTCTGGGGTATTACCAAATCGAAGAAATTCAAGCTCCAGAGGGCTATAAACTCCCAGAACTTTCTCTTCAAACCTGGAAGCTATCAAGCCAAGACGGAAATCTATTCTGGACAAATATCTCTATCGGAAAAGTAAATCCTTCCTCTGAACACCTCTTCACCTTTAAAGACGAGGTAATAAAAGGAAGTC
>JABZHK010000139.1:0-3190 GCA_015258885.1 Atopobium sp. | reverse complement strand
GTTCTGTCCGCCCCACTCCTCAGGAATAACACCGTACTCGGTGAGTTCCTGACGAACGCGGGTAGGATCTGCGCCTGGCTTATCAATCTTGTTGACAGCAACAACAATTGGAACGCCAGCGGCCTTTGCGTGGTTAATAGACTCAATGGTCTGAGGCATAACGCCGTCGTCTGCCGCAACAATCAGAATGACAATATCGGTAACCTTTGCACCACGAGCACGCATAGCGGTAAAGGTCTCGTGACCTGGGGTATCGATGAAGGTAATCTCACGGCCGTTAATGGTGACCTGAGAAGCACCAATTGCCTGCGTAATGCCGCCAGCCTCGCCAGCTGCAACGCCGGTGTGACGAATTGCGTCCAGAAGTGATGTCTTACCGTGGTCAACGTGACCCATGACGGTAACTACTGGAGGACGTGGCTTCAAGTCCTTAGGATCATCGTAGAAGGTGAAGGAATTCTCCTCTTCCTTGGACATGATCTTAATCTGGCGACCAAGGTCATCAGCAACAATCTCAATAAGCTCATCTGACATAGTCTCGGTAAGTGTCAGAGGGTTGCCAAGCAGGAACAGACGCTTAATGATGTCATTTGCAGAAACGCCAAGGAGCTCAGCAAGTTCAGAGACAGTAGAGCCCTGAGGAACCTTTACGGTATCAAGCTGGGAAATATCCTGGTCATTTGCAAGTGCTTCCTCAATACGCTGCTCCATAGCAGCCTCTGCAGCCTGCTTCTGACGACGCTCTTTACGCTTTTTACGGCGACCAGTGGATTCACGGCTTGCCTCTTCAATAGCAACGCGAGCCTCATCCAAAACGCGGCTTCTGTTGTAAGCTTCAGCCTCACGCGCCATACGGCTATAACGGTCTTCTCCGTCATCTCCGCCACGACGGTTCTTCTTGCGCTTACCATTTGGGCGCTCATCAGACATGGAGGCGTCATCGCGCTCATTCTTGAAGTTATGACGAGAAGGAGCACCACTTGCCTCGCTTGCATTAGCGCGAGCGTGGTTTCTTGGTCCCTTCTCGGCCTTCTTCTGAGCAGCAGACTCTGCAGCCTGCTGTTTCAAAACCTCTTCCTGCTGAGCAATCTGATCAAGCAGGTTATTGAAGGAAGGAGCAGCCTTAGGAGCAGTGTCTTTTACGCGATTACGCTCAGCCTCTTCGGCCTCAAGACGCTTCTTCTCTTCCTCAGCGCGGCGGCGCTCCTCTTCTTTCTTACGAGCAGCCTCTTCTTTTGCGCGCTTCTTCTCTTCTTCAGCACGCTCAGCTTCACGCCTTGCTTCTGCAGCAAGACGCTCAGCCTCTGCTGCCTCTGCAGCAGCCTTTGCCTCTTTGGCAGCAGCCTCTTCCTCAGCAGCCTTCTGAGCTGCGATTTCAGCGGCACGAGCCTCCATAATAGGCTGGAGTTTCTTACGAACAATAGAAATATATGCATCTTCAAGCGTAGAAGAAGCAGACTTTGCAGGAATCTTCATGTCCGCAAGGTGCTCGAGCAATTCTTTGCTCTGCATACCATATTCTTTGGCAAGGTCATGTACACGCATTTTTGCCATATATGAAAACCTTCCGGTTGACGGGATAGTTACAGGTAGTTGCCTAGATCAGTGAGTCTGGATCGGAAGAAATCTCTGCATTCTCCATGTCATCATGAATGCCGCAGAAATCAGAGCCAGGTCTTGCCATATTGCGGCAAGGAGTTCCATTTGGGCTCACATACTTGCAACGATGAGCAATCTCTTCCTCGTCAACAGTCTCTTCAACAACCTCAGGAAGGTTGTTCAAAATGCTTGCAGCAAGGGACTCGTTCTTGATGTCAATGTGAAGGCCAGTCAGACGAGCGGCAAGGCGAGCGTTCTGGCCCTCTTTACCAATAGCCAAAGACAGCTGGTCATCAGGGACAATAACGGTTGCGTGTCCCGTAGCGCCATCAACAATAACGCGAGAAACGCGTGCAGGTGAAAGCGCAGACGCAACGCAACGAGCGGCATCGTCAAACCAAGGCACAACGTCAACGCGCTCTCCACGGAGCTCAGAAACTACGGTGCGAACACGGCTGCCCTTAGGACCAACGCAAGCACCAACTGGATCAAGGCGCTCGTCAACGGAAGAAACAGCAATCTTGGAACGGACGCCAGCCTCACGAGCAATAGAGCGGATGCTTACAACACCGTCATAAACCTCTGGAACCTCAAGCTCAAAGAGACGACGGATAAGATCTGGGTGGGTACGAGAAACAACAATTGGTGGACGCTGACGCTCACCACGAACTGCTGGCTGAGTTGCATTAGGATCGCGAACGTCTACGATAATTGCCTTAATGCGCTGGTTGTGAAGGTAGCGCTCACCTGCTGGACGCTCATCGCGCTCATCAGGGAAACGACGCTGGTCAAAGTGTGGAAGCTCTGCCTCAACACCCTCACGAATCTTAATGATGGTGAAATCAGGAGTGGACTGAAGAACAGTACCTGTGATGATGTCACCAATGCGGCCACGGAACTCATCATAAATCTGAGCACGAGCGGCATTGCGCACAAGGGTCTTAATCTCTGCCTTAGCATGCTGTGCAGCAATACGGCTGGTATCTGGAGGAGTTACGTCTACCTCGTCAAACTCAGTGTACTCACCAGTCTCCTCATCTGGCTCACCCTTAGGGACAAGCTCGTAGACGTAGACACGGCCAGTAGCCCTATCAATGGTGACACGGGCGCCAAAATCAAGATGAAGGACGTCAGCATAGCTTTTTGCCAGAGACTGCTCCAAACGGTCCAGAAGATACAACTCATCGATGTGCTTCTCCTGGCAAAGCAACATCAAAGCTTCCATCATTTCAGATGCCATGAATAATCCTCTCTATCTACTTCTTGGCTGAGGCCGAGAAATCAAAAACTGGTTTAATAACGCACTTCTTTAACTCAGACAAATCAACAGTACAGACCTCGTCTTCAGTCTGGATTGAGATAGTTGTACCCTCAATGCCCAAGAGTTTGCCGGTAAATTTACGGCGTCCCTCTGTGGCGGTAGTCTGAAGCTGAATCTCTTCCCCTGCAAAACGCTCAAAGTCTTTTGCGCGGCGAAGTGGACGAGCCATTCCTGGAGAAGAAACCTCCAAGGTAAATGATGCTGGGAAAGGATCAAGCTCATCGATGGTATCTGAGATCCATGATGTTTCCTGAGCAACCTCATCAAGAG
>JABZHK010000138.1:0-3222 GCA_015258885.1 Atopobium sp. | reverse complement strand
ATGCTCACCTGTGGGAACTTCGGCAGTTGTGACAGAAAAGCCAGCTGACTCTAATGAGGTGAGAAGTTCTGTGCCAAAGAGCTTGTTCAAATCTGGATGAGTGACCACAAGAATCTTTGACCCTGAGGTGCAGGAACGGAAGAGCTTACCAGCCTGCGTAAGCAGGTGATACCCTACATGAATTTGATATGAGTCGGATGTTAGGTCAACAGAAATAGTATTCATGAGCTCCTCATTTGCTGGTTGAATTCATTTTAGCATGGGAAAATACCAGAAGAAAATTACGCAAACCGTTACAAAAGGCAGTAAGTAGGCTGGGGTATACTTATGCACCATGACTCCGTAGCTCAGTGGATTAGAGCGTTTGCCTCCGGAGCAAAAGGTCGTGGGTTCGAAACCCACCGGGGTCACCACGTGTAAAAAACCGGCCATCACTGACTGGAGATTGTTTATATGTCATTGCAAGATACTGCAGGTAAGAGCAGCAAACGTTTTGAAAAAACGAATGAAGGTCTGACGTCAAAAGAAGTTGCAGAGAGAGTATCTGCAGGTAAAGTCAATACTAATACAGACGTTAAAACCAAATCTATTGCTCAGATTATTGCAGAGCACAGCTTTACGCTCTTTAACATAGTTAATGTTTTGATGGCGCTGCTTGTTGTTGTAACGGGACAGTACAGAAATGCACTGTTCATGAGCGTAGTTCTTGCAAACCTGGTCATTGGTATTGTGCAAGAGATTCGTGCAAAACGCATGATTGACCGCCTGTCTCTTATGACAGCTCAGAGTGTTTGTGTAATTCGTGACGGAAAAGATACCTTTATCAAACCAGACGAGCTTGTCATTGATGATCTTGTGCGCTTAAAGACAGGCGATCAAATTCCTGCTGACAGTATTCTTGTATCAGAGCACGTAAGCGTTGACGAAAGCCTTCTAACTGGTGAGGCAGAGCCCGTGCAAAAGACTACAGGAGATGAGCTTCTCTCTGGTAGTTTTGTCGAGAGGGGCAGTCTTGTTGGTAGGGTATGCCGTGTAGGTCAGGAAGGCTATGCTGCGCGTATTAACGCAGAAGCTAAGTTTGTAAAAGAGATCAACTCAGAGATTCTTACCACCATTAAGTCGATTATTCGCGCAGGTTCCATTGCATTGATTCCGCTGGGTATTGGTCTTTTTGTTCGTACCTATTTCATTGGTAACGCCGATTTAAATGAAGCGCTTCTTTCGATGATTGCTGCTGTTATTGGCATGATTCCTCAAGGACTCGTTCTTCTCACCAGCTCGGTTCTTGCTATTGCAACTATTAGGCTTGGCCAGAAGAATGTTTTGGTTCAGCAGCAATACTGCATCGAAACGCTGGCACGCGTAGATACCCTTTGTTTGGACAAGACGGGCACTATCACCACGGGAAACATGGAAGTTGCTCGTGTTTTGGATGCTTCGTTTACGTCAATTACTGAGGCTGCGGGTGCTTTGCAAGCGGCTGTAAACGTTGTCGGCGCAAACAAAGATGACGCTAACGATACGGCTACGGCAATCCTTGCGTACGCATCCAAGCAGGGGATTCAAAGCAAACGTCCTTCTCGCGTTGTGGCGTTTTCTTCCAAGAGAAAGTACTCTGGATGCATCACTGAGGACGGACAGGCATTTGTTATCGGTGCTGCTCAGTTTGTGCTTGGTCCCGAGGCAGCAGACGTTATCGCATCGTCCGATGCATTTGCGTCCATTGAACGCGTGCTGGTTGCCTGTACCGTTGATGGATTTGACCAGAATGATACTTTCCAGGGAACTCCTCAGCTCCTAGGTTACGTAGTGCTTAGGGATCAGATTAGAGAGACCGCCCCACAAACCATTGCATACTTCCTTGAGCAAGGCGTTGACCTGCGCGTTATTTCGGGTGATGACCCTCGTACTGTCTCGGCTATTGCTGAGCGAGCGGGTGTCCCTCATGCCGACGGTTGGGTAGACGCAACTACGCTACACACAGAGGCAGATATTGCTACAGCTGTCGAGAAGTACCACGTATTTGGTCGCGTTACGCCAGAGCAGAAGCGCGAGCTTGTTATTGCACTCCAGAATCTTGGCCACACCGTTGCCATGACCGGCGACGGCGTAAACGACATCTTGGCTCTGAGGCAGTCGGACTGCTCTATCTCTGTTGCTTCAGGTTCTGCAGCAGCTAGAAACGTTGCGGAGATTGTCCTGGCAGATAATGACTTTGCGCACATGCCAGAAGTTGTTGCTGAGGGCAGACGCTCTATCAATAACCTTCAGCGCTCTGCTGCGCTCATTCTTGTTAAGACGGTTTACACTGCAGCACTTGCGCTCTATTGCATTATTGCGCCGCCATATCCTTTTATTCCTGTTCAGATGTCACTTTTGTCTTTTGCAACCGTTGGTCTGCCATCGTTTGTGTTGGCGCTAGAGCCAAATCACGACCGCGTAAAAGGCAACTTCTTGGTCAACATTTTACGCAAGTCACTTCCTGCTTCTATTGCGGTAACTATCACGCTTGCACTTCTTATGACCGCAGGTCACCTGTTTAAGCTCAACTTGTCTCAGGTATCTACGATGGCACTTATCACCACTGCAACAGTTGGTTTTGCGCTGCTCAGAAGAATCTCTTTGCCGCTTACCAAGCTCCGCATTGCACTTCTTGTTGTATGTATTGCCATTGTTGTTGGCGGATGTACGGTGGCGCAGGACTTTTTCCGTATTGCACCGCTCACCCCACGTATCTTGCCATACTTGGCACTTTGTCTGGTGATTTCCGTTATCATCTTCAACAGAATTTCCGAGCGTTACATTCACAACTATGCAAAGGATCGATTCTTTGACCTGGTTGTGAGATTAATGGGAGGAAAGTCAACTTATAGCTCTTCTGCTGATATAAACGATTAAACTGAAGCACAAGCAAAGAGTTGTGGAGGGTGTATGCGTTGTCCAAACTGTGGATCTGAGGTCGATGAAGGGGCTTTAACCTGCCCTCATTGTCAGATTGATCTAAGTTTGACTCAAAGGATTCCTGTTACTCAAGCTGAGTGGTGCCCTCATTGTGGCGCCTTAGTTGGTGCTGCTGCAGAAAGCTGCCCCAAGTGTGGCCTTCCTCTGCCACAGGCAGCGCCTGCTGCTCGTCCCGCGCGAGCCATCAGGCCTACGCGCAACATCTCGCTCCCAGAGATTGATGCCGCTCCAGCACCTGGCGAGAAACACGATCCACTCGCA
>JABZHK010000137.1:0-3232 GCA_015258885.1 Atopobium sp. | reverse complement strand
GCTTTTCAAAATTTGGAAGGTCACGAGGAGTAGAGATAACAAGAATGTCTCTAATCCCCGCCAGCATAAGCGTAGACAGAGGATAGTAAATCATTGGCTTGTCATAAACAGGCAGGAGCTGTTTAGACGTAACGGTTGTCAGCGGATAAAGCCTGGTACCGCTACCTCCTGCAAGAATAATGCCTTTCAAAATTACTCCCCATCAATCGCTGTGATTCTATAAAGTTTATACGGTCCTTCTTCAAGTACCAACTCAAATCCTGGAGCACCATTATCAATATTGAGACCAGACCATACTCCTTCTTCTTTAGGCATAGTTGGGTACTGATCATCTGGATACATATTCAAACGAATAAAATACTGCGCGCCAACAGAACGAACGGCATCTTGAACCGATTTTTCATAAAACACGCGATTTAGCTTTTCTCTAATCAACCTGCTTTCAGGTGACTCATTATCATTGTATTTAAACTTGTAGTAAACATTTAAACCATCTATCGCATAAGCAAGAGATGATCCATCAAATGGATTATTGAGTACAACTGAGTCCCCAACAATTTCTTTTACTCTTTGAACAAACGCCTGTTCAGAAGCGGAATAAGTCTTCCAGTCTTGTGGAATATATGACTCGCTCATCCAATGTAGACTCATCTGAAAACGACTTGGCTCATGTGTCTGAAACTGCAAAGGATCAACTGGGGTCCACAGTGCATATACGACAGGAATAGAAAGTAAAACTGCAAACGCACTCTTAAGAAGAGAAATTCGACTACGCGACAAACGTGGCTTATCGCTTGTAGCGGACTGAGCAGGTCTTACTGCATGTTTTACTTTTTGAAGTACAACTAAAACAGCAGAAACAATATCAATACCACCTTGTAAAACTAATGGCGTAGAGGTGATACACATGATGGCAGCAATACGCTCTGGGTCTGTGTACCAAAAGCCAATAAGAAAACGCTTTACATCTACGTTACCCATAAGTCCCACAACAAAGAAAATAGAAACAAAGAGCAGGCTGCAAGCATACCAACGAGATTTTTTAACGAGAAGAGCGTGGATAAAGCCAACCCAGAAAAGCACCGTACAAACTGCTTCTGGGACATCCATGATGAACGACTGAGTGGCAATATGCATAATTGAGTCAAGTGGGTTTATATCCCAACCCCAAAGAAAATGCACAACAGATTTCATAAAGCTGCTATTCAAAACAATGGTCCACATACCAATACAAAGGACAATACAGAGCGTCTCAAAAGCAACTAAGATAGCAACTTTATTCTTTTTATCTGCGTATTTATTGGTCACCATGCGTGGGATACATGAAACTAACACGTAAGGGAACACCATAATTGCCCAGAAAAATGCACCATTTGGATGGCAAAAAACAATTCCCAAAAGTACCGAAATGAGCATGAAGATATCTGAAGCCTTCTGGGGTTTCTCGCCATGTTTATGAGAAGACGATTGCGCAATCGAATCAAGGAGTTGCACAAACAAATACACTGCTATAGGAACACAGCAGAAGGAAAGCATATTTGGAAACGGGCCATGTACTGTGAGCATGCGGACAGGAAATGCCATATTGGCAAATGCTGCAAAGGGTGCAAGTACTGCCGCTTGAATTTTCTTTCCAAAAATCTTTGAAACAAGCGCAAAAAGTCCTAATGGGTACACTAAGCCGGTCCACACCACATTAACGGCATTTTCTGCCATTCCAATTGAGCAGTGTGTAACCAGCACAACTGCTGAAGCAAAGCTGTGAAATGCCAGTGGATAGTACCAAGAACCCGAGAAGGGCTGTGGTGTAGAAAGTGGCAAACCATCAAAAACAGATGCTCTAAAAGTCGAAAAAACACCTGTTTGAATAATTCTATTGATGTAAGAGATATGAGTATAGTTATCGTCATATTGCAAGAAGTTATTTGGGTTACCAAGACCTCGATAAAACACATAACTTGCTGCGAGTGCGCCAAGACAAATAACAATGCAGACTCCAGGCAAAGAAAGCGACAAAGAAGAATAGATCTTTTTGTGTAAAAGTCTCTCTGCGCCAAATCGACGCTTAACGGGCCAGCCACGGCAAGCGAAAGCGCTCGTTTACCACCTGATAAACGAGCGCCCAGATATCCTGGAACAAAAACAATTGCTGTTGTAACTATAAGAACAAGAACAAATTGTTTCCACATGCGTATGCGCCCTTAATTAGTGCTTCTGTTTTAGATGAGCTGAGCCCAGCGCTTCTTACCTGCCTGGAGAAGAGCTCCCTCAAGAACTGATGGTTCAACCTTATAGGTCTTTGCTGGAAGAGGTTGCTGATTAATTTTGATACCACCGCCATCAATCAGACGACGAGCCTCACCATTACTTGAAGCAATCTCTACTTCAACCAAAATCTTTGGCAGGTAAATGAGGCCGTCTTCATCCGCTTCAAGGGAAATTGCAAACTCTTTGACATCGTCAGGGACCTCATTGTTCTTGAACTGAGCATCAAAGGCCGCCTGTGCTTTGAGGCCTTCTCCCTCACCGTGATAAAGATCAACAATATTTCTGCCAAGAGCACGCTTAAGCTGGTAAGGATCAGCAGTACCGTCCTCAAAGCTCTTGTCAATAGCATCAAGCTCATCAATAGAGAGCGTAGAGCAAAGACGGTAATACATTGGAATAATCTCGTCAGTAATAGACATGACCTTACCAAACATATCGTTTGGCTCGTCAGTCAGTCCAATGTAGTTGCCGTAAGACTTACTCATCTTCTTAGTGCCGTCAGTACCTACAAGCAAAGGCATAGTAAGCGCAATCTGAGGCTCCATGTCCATATCACGCATAAGGTCACGGCCAGCAAGCAAGTTGAAAATCTGGTCGTTTCCGCCCATCTCTACGTCTGCCTTGATAACAACAGAATCATATGCCTGAAGAACAGGGTAAATGAACTCATGGAGGGCAATTGGCTGTTGGTTGTGATAACGATTAGAGAAGTCTTCTCGCTCAAGAATACGGGCAATGGTGAACTTACTCATAAGACCAAGCATGGTCTCAAGGTTCATAGGCTTAATCCAGTCACCGTTATGAACAACGGTAGTTCTCTCTGGATCAAGAATCTTCATTGCCTGGTTAACGTATGTCTCTGCATTAGCATCTACCTGATCTGCAGTTAGTGGAGGACGAGTGGAGTCACGTCCAGAAGGATCTCCAATAAGAGCGGTACCACTACCAATAATAAGAGTGACGT
>JABZHK010000136.1:0-3341 GCA_015258885.1 Atopobium sp. | reverse complement strand
CACCTGAAATGCTTGCTTACACCACTTTTCGGGACACGACCGTTGGTTTCGCAAGCCCTTTCATGAACGCTCGCGTGGAGCCTGATTTTCTCGCCAAGTCTGAACGATTTGCCGGAAAAGTGCACCATGTCTGAGTTATTTGCCGGTTTTTCTCGCCATGTCTGAGCTGTTTTACTCAGACTTCATGCACTTTTCAGGCTCGTAATTCCAAGACACCGCCAAAATATGTAGTTTCAGCTCGCCGATGGAGCTTACGACTCATCGCAGAAACCATGTGTTATCTGCGCCGGTACAAGCTAGAGCAGCAAAACCGTATATACTCGAATGAAACGTTATCTGCCGAGAAACCCCATGCACTCGGAACTTTCGCGGACTCGCCGCGCCGTTGCCACCTACGACCAGGAAGGAAGCCTGATGGAGACATTTCAGTTTGTGCTCATCGTCTTGACCTGCGTCGCGGCTTCCTCGGTGATCGACAAGTTTGTCGACGTGTCCATCCCCGTCATCCAGGTGGTCATCGGTCTGCTGGTCGCGCTCATTTTGCCCAGCGTCCAGGAGGTGCACCTGGAATCCGAGCTCTTTATGCTAGTCTTCATTGCTCCGCTCCTCTTCAACGAGACAAGAGAAACCAACATTCGTGCACTTCTACTCAACCTAAACAGCATTTTGTCGCTGGCGATTGCGCTGGTAATTATCAGCGTGCTCTCGGTCGGCTACGCCCTCCATCTGATGGTCCCGTCAATCCCTCTAGCTGCGGCTTTTGCGCTCGCCTCGGCCCTGGGGCCAACCGACGCGGCAACCGTTACCGCGCTTAAATCCAACATTCACCTGACCCATCGCCAGCAGACGCTCCTCTCGGGAGAGTCCCTGATCAACGACGCGTCCGGTGTTGTTGCATTTCAGTTTTCTGTTGCGGCAGCGGTTACGGGCGCGTTCTCGCTGGTAGATGCCGCAGGGTCGTTTGCGGTGCTCTTTATGGGCGGCATAGCCATAGGCATTGTCACGGGCTTTGCGTTTTCCGCCGTAAACGCCATGCTTGGAAGGTTGGGCTACGAGGACACCGTCGCAAACGTGCTGTACGAGGTACTCACGCCGTTCCTTGTCTATCTTCTTGCCGAAACCTTTCACGTTTCTGGCGTTTTGGCTGTTGTAGCAGCGGGATTGGTGATTGCACTCCCTCGAAGGCAGAACAATAAAGCGCTGTTCGCGCGGCAAAAATTGGTCTCGGATTCCACGTGGAAAGTCATCAGCTTCCTCATCAACGGTACCATCTTTGTCTTCCTGGGAATGCAGCTCCCCCTTGCCGTGCTTCCTGGCACCAACGGCGGCCTCAATATCCTGCAGATTCTAGGAATTGTTGTCGTGATTACCCTGTTCATGCACGGTGTTCGCTTTGCGTGGCTCTACGTGCTGGAAACTTACAAGCTCCACAAGGGCGGCCATCTTTGCACCGGAAAAGACTCCGTCGACAGCGAGAATGACCTCGCAGGTAGCAGCTCCGACGCAGGTAGCAGCTCCTACGGCGAGAAACCCGACCAGCCGCTCGCTGAACTGGGCTCGGAGCAAACCTCGGAGCAGATCGCTGAGCAGCCCAAACCAACGTGCGCCATAAAACCCATCTCCATCACGTCGGCCGAGCTCATCAAGAACGTGCTGGTCACCACTATTGCAGGTGCAAAAGGTGCGGTAACGTTGTCGATTATCCTCACCTTGCCTCTCACAACCCAGTCCGGAGCAGCGTTTCCGCAGAGGGACCTTCTAATCACTATCGCCGCCGGCGTTATTCTCGCCACGCTGCTCTTGGCGGACAATCTGTTGCCAGTGCTGTCCAAGTCCCCGGAGGCAGACTCTGACCTGCCCGAACGTCTCCACAAGGGAGAGATTGCCGTTCTTGAGGCAACTCTTGGCGAGCTCAGGAGCATGTTGCAGTCAGAAAACGCCAAAGCAAAGTATCTACCTGCGCTTCGTTTGACTATCACGCGCTATACCAACCGCTTGTTTGCCTCTCGTATCACTGTCCCTGGCTCGGGCGAACTTGTCAAAAAGCTGGTCCTTCACGAGACAGAAGTCCAGCAGAAATGCCTCGAGGAGCTACGCGAGCGCCATATTAAAACGCACAACCCCATTCCGTGGGATCAAATTGTCGATGATATTACTTCAATCCGCAGGTCAGTAGGCTATTACGGACCCATCGCAAACATTGCTGCAACAACAAACCACCGCTCGCGGATTGCCGTTGCCCTTCACGAGCTTAAGTTGGCAGCGCAACGCATCATCGACGGCGAAATCAGGCACCTTGAGGACGCAGACCAGTCCTACTACCAGGCGTGTTTATACGCGCTTGAGATGGAATACGCGGAGCTTGATGACCTGGAACGCATTGCCAACGGTGACGATGAGGAGCTGGCGGTCATCGCATCTAATCTGATGATTGACCATGAGTCAGCAATTGAGTCCATCTGGGGCCGCATCAACATCAATGATGAGCATGACTCCAGCACCACTCAAGTCTCCTACCTGCTGCCTTACAACCTGAGCTCACACAAGATGTCGCCTCACTTTAGGCAGCAGATTGCGGACGCTCGAAAGTACGCCGACGACGTGGCAGAAAACGCCCTGCGCATTGAGTTGGACCAGATTTCGCGCCTGCAGTTTGAGGGTGTCATCGACCGCGAGGTTGCCTCTCACCTGCGCGAAAATGTCTACTACCTGCAAATGACGTTGAGTGAGTAGCATGAGCGCTACACCAGACTCGCACCCCACCGCTGATGCGGCTACGCACCCCACCGCCGGCACGGCTACACGTCCCGCCAACCCCGTGGCGAGAAAAACGATCATCTCCGGACTTTCCATCCACACGCAGATGTCCTCTGTAGCTGGAGTACCTGTTGTCTACCTCTTGGGTGACGTGGCCGACAACTCCCCCGTTCAGATACGTGAAGGTGTAAGCCTAGTGAGCGTTGGCGTTGACCTGTGGGAAGAGAACTTCTCGCCCTGGTGCGCGCCGCGCGTTTTTGCCAAGGGACCCAACTTTGGCGTCGGCGCCCAAAAAACACTTGATACCCTCATCAACCAGGTTGTCCCCTGGGCAGAATCGGATCTTACTGAGCCACCGGAGTATAGGGTGCTTGTGGGATACTCACTTGCGGGCCTGTTCAGCCTCTGGGCCGGCGTGTCACAGCAGGTCGCACGCGGCTGCCAGCCCGACGCCACCGCTCCGCACGTCGACGCCCCCGCTGCAACCTTCCAGCGCATCGGAGCTGTCTCGGGATCATTCTGGTTCCCAGGCCTTCTGGACTACGTAGATCAGCAGCTCAGAGGAGGAGCGGTCGGCCTCACAC
>JABZHK010000135.1:0-3343 GCA_015258885.1 Atopobium sp. | reverse complement strand
GATCAGCTGCAACAACTTCAGCCATCTGGTACTGAGACTCAGTTGAAGGAACCTTATCTGCGGTCAGCGGATTAGACTGAGAAGAAACCTTGCAATACGAAATAAATCTATCTAAAACGTCACTCATAAAACTCCCTTACAAAAAACTGCGCTAACCAAATAGTCAACGCAGTTTAGAGTATCAATATATTAACGAGAAGACCGCGAGGCTTGCGAAGCTGTAACAAAGGATTTCCAAAGTTCGCAATCAGCCTTACTGTAATTCCATCCATATTCTGGATGCCACTGTACGCCTATAGCGAACGTCTTCCCCTTAACCTCAGCACCTTCAATAATGCCGTCTGACGCATAGGCAACTACCGTAAGTTCAGAAGACACCTTTCGGAGTGCCTCATCGTGGTATGAATTTGCCTGAATATCCTCCACCTTGCCCAAGGCGTTGTATAGCAAAGAGTCTTTTTGAACATGAACAGCATGAGCTGGATGATACAGATTTGCTGAATGAGTCCAGAAAGTATGATTTTCTGTTGGCTCCATGGTATGCAGATCTTGTACAAGCGTACCGCCCAGTGCAACATTTAAAAGCTGAAGGCCACGGCAAATAGCAAGTAAAGGTTTATCTGCAGCAAGTACCTGCTTTACCAGCTCAAACTCAAGCGCATCTCGTATAGGGCACAAACGATTAAGGTCGCGTGGTTCTTCTCAATTACGAGGGTCAACATCGTGACCTCCCGTAAGGCAGAAGCCGTCACACATCTCAACAAACTGACCAATAACTTCTGGATCTTCTGTTAACGGCATCATGATTGGAATGCCGCCAGCTGCAAGAATGGCGTCAAGCTGAATTTGTGCTACAGAAGCAGAATCAGAAAAATTTTCTTCAGGCATCCAGCGAGGAGTCACACAGATAAGAGGGCGCTCAGAAGCAGGAAGCTTGGGAACATCACTAAATGCATCTTTGACAATATCTGGAATAACCACAAAATCCTCTTAACACTCAGCTCTTCAAACAACATAACAGTAAAGGTTAACCCTTATTGAGTCTTTGACTTTATCGCTTTTACGCTTTTCGTGCCACTCTAGCAAGCCCTCCTCCACAATGTTTTTTCATTAATGAAACATTTTTCTGTATTGCGTACAATTAATTTGGGTATTAAGAAGCCAGTTCTTTACATTTAAGCTTCATATTTTGAAGATGCAAACGGAAGGCGCCCTATGAAAGAGCACGTATTTAATAACCTTTCCCGTAAATCATTTTTACGTGGATCTTTGGCGGCTGCCATTGCCGCTGGTTCTGCTTCACTACTTTCTGCTTGTGGCGGTTCAGCTGGCGGAGACGCAGAGAAAAAGGTATTACGCTTTGGTGTAAACAACCCAAAGGTAACCTTTGATACTCAGAAGACTTCTGGTTCTGTTGGTGTATCTGAGGCAGTTGCAGAGTCTTTGCTGGTACTTAATCCAGACACAAAAGAGATTGAGCCAAACCTGGTAACCGGCCTTCCTACTGTCTCTGAAGATGGCCTTACCTACTCATATGAGCTTAAGGATGGCATCAAATTCCACAATGGAGAGACCCTTAAGTCCTCTGACGTTAAATACACCTTCACGCGTATGTTCTTGCCTGCTACTAAGGCAACCTCAATTGACTCGTACGCATACATCGAGGGTGCTAAAGACATCATTGCCGGCACAACAGAAGAGCTTTCTGGTGTTGTTATTAAGGATGACCGTCACTTTGATATCAAGTTGACGCAGCCTTATTCAACCTTTAATGCAATCATGGCTCAGTTCTACGCTGTTATCTACCCAGAGAAGGCTTGCAAAGAAGCCGGTGAGGCTTGGGGCACTGAGACCAACTTCATTGGTACCGGTGCTTACAAGCTTGTCTCTAATGACAGCACCACAGAAGTTGTTCTTGAGGGATTTGCTGATTACCATGAGGGCAAGCCTGGCCTGGATGAGCTCAGATTTGTCTACATTGACGATGCCAACACCCGTATTCTTAACTACAAGAACAATGATGTTGACCTGGTCTTTATTTCTCAGTCTCTTATCCAGCAGTACCAAAATGATGAGTCTATTTCCAAAGAGATTGTCAACTACACACCTGCATCCACGCAGTTTGTAAACCTGAACCTTAAGAGCGAGAACCTCAAAGATGTTCGCGTTCGTCAGGCGCTCTCTATGGCAATTGACAGAGATACCATTTGCAGCACCATTCTTTCTGGTGTTGCCAAACCTGCTAAGTCGTTTATCCCATCTTCTGAGACTGGCTACAATGAGTCCGCTCCAGAGTTTGAGTACAACGTAGACAAGGCAAAGCAGCTTCTTGCACAGGCAGGTGTTTCTAACCTCACTCTTAATGCACAGGTCAGAAGCCAGGACCAGAACCTCATGGTTGCCCTTCAGGATGCTTGGTCCAAGATTGGCGTTACCTGTAACGTAAGTGTTATTGACTCTGGCGTTTGGAGCGACGCACGTACCAACGGAGAACTTGAGGTTACCCTCGTCACATGGTCTACCCTCTCCTTCCAGGGTGTTGAGCACATGGGCTCTTACTTCCGCTCTGACCGCGCTGCAAAGAAGTCTTCCTTCTACAACAGCACCGAGTTTGACAGCCTGGTTGATCAGGCTCGTTCAACCGTTAACGACAACGACAAGGTCCTGGAGCTTACTCGCCAGGCAGACAGTCTTATGACTCACACAGACTATGCTTGCCTGCCTATTGACTGGCCACAGATGCCTTACGTCTTAAAGCCAGAGTTTACCGGCCTCACCGTTTTGGTTAACCCTCACTTCGATAAGGTTAAGAAGAAGTAAGCGTTTCTTTCATACAAAACAAGGGCGAGAAGATCGATTGGTCTTCTCGCCCTTTTGTGTTTGTAAGCCGTTTTAAGGGTCGTGTCCCGAAAAGTGGTGTAAGCAAGCATTTCAGGTGTTTAAAAGAAGTGCGGTTATTTCCTAAAATATAGTCACCAAACCAATTCAGAAAGGAAATAACCGCAATGCAAACTCTACACGAAACTGAGCTCTCCTACACCCAAGATCACAAATTAGATTTAAACGGTATGGCACGAACACTGCTTGAAGACTTAGTAAATACCGTAATGGTTGAACAGGTAGAAGAGCTTGGTTGTGTTCGCAATGGATACCGTGAGCGAAAGCGTGTAACGTCAGTTGGAACTCTTACCTTAAAAATTCCTAAACTCCGTGAAGGAACCTATTTTCCTGACGATATCGTAAGTAAGTGGAGCAGATGTGATACAGCTCTTGCAAGCTGTATCTGTGATATGTGGATTCTAGGTATCTCAAACAGAAAGGTAGAAAAAGCACTGAGTGAGCT
>JABZHK010000134.1:0-3388 GCA_015258885.1 Atopobium sp. | reverse complement strand
GGATAGAGAGGCCCGATGCCTTACAGACAATAGAGCCGCCAACAACAGCACCTACAAGGCCACCGTGAAAGCTCATACCACCTTGACTTAAGGCAAAGGCATCAAGTGGATGAGCCGCATAATAACCAGCGCCGTAGAAAATAACGTAGAACAGACGGGCGCCAACAATAACGCCAAACGAGATGCCAACCATCAAATTAAGCACGTCATCAAGGGTAACGTTAAGTTTCCAGCGCTGAGCAGTTCTGTACATAACTACGCCAGCAAGCACAAAGCCCACCAGATATGCCAGACCATACCACCTGATAGATAGCGGACCCAGAGAAAGTGCTACTGGGTTTAATGAATGATAGAAAGCATCAAGCCACACAATACGTCCTACTTACTAAAACTACTTTGAAAGAACATGCGAAGGAGTTGCTCCGCGCTGACCCTGATAATGGCTGCCAAGATCTTTGCAGCCATAAGGACGCTCAACAGGAGAGCTCATACGCTCAAAGGAAAGCTGACCAATCCTCATGCCAGGATGCAAGATGATTGGAAGGTTAGCAACATTAGAAAGCTCCAGTGTGAGTTCTCCGTCCCAACCTGGATCAACATAACCTGCAGTTGAGTGAATCATAAGTCCTAAGCGACCCAAGGTAGACTTACCTTCAAGTTTGCCAAGGATATCGTCAGGAATAGCAATGCGCTCAAGCGTAGTACCAAGCGCAAACTGACCAGGATGAAGGACAAAAACCTCTCCCTCAGGAACATCAATTGACTCAGTAAGACCCTCTTGAGCTACAAGTGGGTCAATTGAGGTGTGCGTAGAATTGCGGAAAATTCTAAAGTTTGAGCCAAGACATACGTCAACCGATGCAGGCTGCACATTTTTCTCGCATAAAGGCTCAATAACGATACGACCAGCTGCAATCTCTGCTTTAATGTCGCGATCAGAAAGAACCACAACGTCCACCTTTCTTACGTCATACAAATGTATGGTCAGAAAACCTAGTTATCCGTTTATATAAAATATCACGCCCTACACAATAATGCGCGGGACGTGATATAAAAAATTTGTAAACATGCAGGTCAGTTATGGTTCTTCATAACTTCTTTGCATAAAAAACATGTTTATGCATATAAAACTACGTACCGAAACGCACCAAACGTTCACTTTTTGACGCCGAGCGATAACTTACAGCATTGCAGGCTGAACGCGCTTTACACCAGGAACGTGCTCAATCAAGATGCGCTCAATACCCTCAGACATATCATATGCAGACATTGGGCAGCCAGCGCAAGAACCAGTCATCTCAAGCGTTACAGTGCCGTCATCGCTTACATCAATAAGCTCAACGTCGCCGCCATCGGTCTGAAGGCTCTGACGAATAACATCAAGGGTTGCATTCAAAAGGTCACGATTAATGGCCATGTTTGCTCCTATTCAAACTCTTCAAGCGCGGATGCGCCCATAACTTACAACAAGGGTATCCTACCCAAAATTCCAAACTTATTTCTGCACTATCCAATTGGCGAGAAAAGATGTCCAACTGAAGCATCTTTCAGACGTGCAGGCAATGATGCACCAGACGCTGTCGCCGCAATCGCCGCAACTACGCGAGAGGTAGCCTCCTGTGTCTGCTCCGTGCTCAGAAGCGTTGCGTCTACCATAAAGCGCTTCACGCCGGCAGAGAGCATCTCGGCAATCTCGGGCACGCCATCAAAGAGCTTAGGGCTCCAAATCTTAGAGCGACCGTGCCTATCAGTCCTGACCGGCATGTAATCGTTGTCAATGCCTCTGAGCGTGTGCTCCTCAAGACGAAGTTTGCAGGCATCACAATCGTGGATGCACTTGCCCGTAGACATCAAAATACAGTGCTCAGTAGTCATGGTGCGAATACGGCCGCTGACCATATAACCCACAGGAATCGAGGCGTTTCTCGCCATATGACAGATCTCTTGGAGGGTAAGCTCGGAGTTGAGCCAAACGCCTTCTGCACCCATGTCGGCCAGCGCCTGCAGGGCGTAATCGTTGTGGACAGGAATGCACTCGCGCACCTCTGGAGTGGTCCCGCGCTCAACGGCCAGCGCCAGCTCAGAGATGTTGCCCACAGCAACCGATTTACCTGGAGTAACGTACGGATCCAGGCGCTTATGGTCAATCTCGCGACATACCTCATCAAGCCATGGGGTTACCTTGGCGAGAAGATCCTCTGGCCACGAAGTCTCTGCGAGCGCATCGGTAGTTGCATACAGACGATTTGCTCCCGCCTTGAGCGCAACACGTGCCTGCTCTGGAGTTTCAACTAGAACACAGACCTCTGCCTGCGATGCATTTGCCTTTGCAGCCAACTCATCAAAGGCAAAAAGCTTCTCTTTGTCTTGGGCTTCTCGCTCCTTTTGATAGGCAAGACGGGAAAGCGGAGCAATCTTCTGCTCGCGGTTCTGGTACTCCTCAAGAAGCGCAGCCTCGAGCTGCTCACATGCCGCAGCGCGGACCTTGTGGACAGCACTAAAGCTCATGCCGCACGTATCGTCCATCTGGACGTCAAAGCTTACGGCCTCAAACGGCGAGGTTCCCATGCGTCCAACGTGTTCAATAAGCTCGTCAGAAGTTACTGCCTTGGTGCGTGCCTCCTCCACCACAAAGCCCTCAGCGGATGCGCTTGCAACGCCATCTGCCGTTGTAAGCACCACGGTGAAGGGCTGGCCAATGCGGGCAATAATAGCTACGTCAACAGCTCGTTTGCGAGGATATTCCAGTGAAGAAATCTGCTCAGCAGCTACGCGCGCAGCTTCCGAGCGAATAATACGTACCGTAGATCCGGTCTGCATAACGCGAGAAGTGCGAACGGTAACTGTCTGACCAGGCTCAACATCAATAGGACAAAGAGCGGTCAAGAACTTGTCAGGCTCATCGAGCGGTCTGATTTCAAGCAAGTCATTCTTGCCAATAGGTGCGTGTGCAATAAGATCAACATCTGCCTGCTTGTAGCGGCGCAGCTTAACACGGCCACCATTCAGACCACTCTTGCGCTCAAGAGCATCCTCAAGTGGGCGTCCGTCGGTGACCTCACCAACAATCTCACCGCGGTTATTGGAGCGCTCGTAGCTCATCATCTCGTTGCCAGCGGTACCATGCAGGTACGCGTTGGTCAGGCCACGGTTAAACGAGCGTTTAAGCAAGCGGTGGCGGCGTGCCACATCAGCCTGGTTGTCCACGCCCTTCTCGGCAGCATCAATTGCCTGACGATACGAAGACACCACCGAGTACACGTACTCGGGTGCCTTCATACGGCCCTCAATCTTAAGCGAGCCAACACCCGCCTCAATCATGTCAGGTACGTCATCAATAGTGCAGTAATCCTTAGGACAAAGCAGCCTGTCAATGCCACCCATAGAG
>JABZHK010000133.1:0-3481 GCA_015258885.1 Atopobium sp. | reverse complement strand
ATATAGGAGCCACCAAGAAACGTTAAACCCACAACAGCAGCTACTTCTGCATCCATTTTGAGACCAATTTTAGTTAGGCCAAAGTAGATAAGAAACAGCTGAATAAGCAGGGGTGTTCCTCTGGAAAGCTCAACATAAACAGCATTAAGCTGACTTAAAACAGGAATTTTTGTCAGCGAAATCTGAGCACTTATCAAACCAACGATAAGCGAGAAGAGAACTCCAAAGAAAGAGATAGTAAGCGTTATTTTTGCAGCTTCTGCATACAGTGGGAGGTGTTCCCCTATGAAGCTCCAGTCCATGCGAATAAATCCTCTCGGGATGTGCGAATACTCACACAAGAGTTACAAAATAGCTTTACGCCCGAGTCTGTACCAGGAAAATTTTGCTCAGCGACAATTACACCCTGGTCGTATGTGACCCGGGCACCAGACACATCGCGGTGCATGCACAAAGTGCAGTGTATGTCGTAGCCATAATTCGCATGCGTATAATCCTAGCCGCAACTAGGATATTGTCAACTCACAATTGGTAAATTTTTTGATAATGGAAAATTCCTCCACCAAATCCTCAACTGACATACGTGCGTTAGCGGGACTTGTAGAAGGTAATTGACGTGCAGGAATACCAGTTTGTTGCTCAGTGTAGCGCTTATAAAATTTTGTTGCCGTCCCACCAAGTGTAAAAATGGCGCAGATTGATGAATCTTGAATAAGAGCGCCAATATTGTGTGGAATCGGATTTGCAATAGAAGCATCACTAGCACCCTTAATATCACAAGCCTTAAGCACATCACAAAGAGCAAGATGATGTCTTTTACAGAAGTCAATCTTTTCAGATATGGACTTGAGGGGTTTCTCGCCATATAACGCGGCAACTACGCGCCAGAATCTATTCTGAGGATTACCAAAGTAAAAGCCAATTTCTCGAGACTTGGGACTAGGCATGGATCCCAAAAGCAGCACGCGAGAGTCAGGGAAGATGATGGGGTCAAGCGTGTTCTCTACATGCGCAAGCACTGTTTTTGTACTATCGCCGGCAGGCTGTGGCATCTTTGCAGCCACAGCTACTCACCTTCTTGCAGCGGCTCAACAAACTCCTGCAAATCATCAAGGCGCAGCACAGTTACTTGGCCGTAGCCGGCTCCACCTGTAGTGCCTGTGTCAATTCCCCACTTATCGCCATCTGACTGGACCCATTGCGCAAGGCCATCAGGAGTGGTGGCACTGCGGTTCAAGTTTTTTGCACCAAAACTTGCTAACAAAGGAGTGGGTGTATGGCCACAAATTACAATAGGATACGCTGCTTCTGACGTGCGGAAATCCGTAGGATATTGCCAGAACTCTTCACGAATCCACAAAAGATCATTTTCAGATTGCTTGCTTAAATACTGCTCCAAAGAAGTCTTATCCCAGGCGGTTGGCAAGGGAACGCCATTTGACTTTACACCCGCATGCACCAGAACAAAATCTCTACCTTGGACCTCAACTGTGGCGTACAAGGGAAGAGCCTGTAACCAGGCAATCAGCTCACAATACTCTTCATCAGAAAGGGTCTTAAGCTCAGCAAGTGTTGCGTCTCCCCCGTTAATCTGCCACATAAACTGAGCTTCAATATCGGCCTCTGGGTCCAACGCTTGCAGCGCAAGCTGCTCATGATTGCCCATTAAAACCGTGCAGTTTGGAAGCGCGCGAATTGTCTTTATAGTGGCAAGCGAGCTAGGGCCACGGTCAATCATGTCGCCAAGACAATAGAACACGTCTGACTCAGTTGGATTAATACGCTCTAGAGCACGCCTAAGCGGCTCTACATGACCGTGAATATCAGAAAAAACGTACGTTGCCACAAAAACCTATTCTGTCGAACCTTCATCTGCAAGCGTCTGACCATCAAAGTTCAGATTTTGCGTAAGCTCTTTTGCAGTATCAAGATTAAAGTCTGGCGAGAAGAAAACGTCAAGTGCATACGGCACATTTGCCAATGCATGGTCATACAAATCCCAGAAGCTCTCTTTGCGCACCTCTCCCGTAAAAGGATCAGTCCACTCATTTCCCGCTCTGTTATCAAAATCAGAATCAGAAGATTCTCTTGCCCCGTGAGAGAGCGCCTCAATCAAAGAGAACCTATTTGTACCAAAGGTACGCTCAAGATGACCAAGTAGCTTTCTCTTCTTACCTGTCGGCGAATACGCTAGATGCTGGATAATCCTAAAATCAACAGCAGCTGACGAGAAAATCCTGGTATCGGTAGGTTTTTCATACGTCCATAGCAACGCAAAGAAAAACACTCTATCCAAAACGTAAAGCGTATGCAGCGATGCCTTCAAAACCTCGCTATAAGGCCTATAGGTGGCTACCGTTTTACCAAGATGGGCGTAAAGAATTGCCTCATCAAGGTCCTTTTCGATCTCTGCATGTACTTGATTTTTAGCAGATTCATCCAAGCCCTCAACACCTTGAGAGGTAAGTATGTTTTGCCAGTAATAGACAAAGGGATGAGCAGTGGAATCAAGCATATAGTGGCAGAGGAATCCCGCAATATAGGCGCGAGCAACCGCAACGTCTTTAAGTGGCAGAGGTGCAATTGCATCTCGCATAGAAAGAAGAAGTTCGGGCGTTTTTTCTTTATGCATGATCGACGCATATTTAGCGTAGCGATGCAGCAGCGGATCTGCTGCTAAATAAAACAGTGGATCTGGACCTTGGTTACCCAACAGAAAAGCTTCTCGCTCCTCCATCGTAGAAAAACCAAGTTTGCCTGCAGCTATATCAAAGGCATCCTTGCCAAAGAAGTCATGAGTCAAAATTGCGGGCATGTCCATTCCTTTCAGATTGCTACAAACCATTTTACCCAGCAATGGCTCAGTGCGTTAGAGAGAATATAAGACAGCATGTAGTCACTATTGTGAATGAGTTGCCTCTAAGCCTCTTCAGCTACCGCCCGCCGATTAATAAGCCTTACCCCCTGTAGTAATACTTAAATATTTGATATCTTTAAACATACTTGGGGGAGATATTTTCTGTCTGAGCCATCTAGCTTGTATTGCGACTACAAGCTGGGAAAGTAAGGATCTAAGGAGTGAGGCATTCCTTACGGCACAGTAAAGAAAAAACCTGCAAAGACAGAGAATATCTAATTGAGGGGAGCAATCATGGCATGCTGCTATGAGAAGCTTATCTCTGCAGGTAAAAATAGTCTCTGCAGAGCCAAAACATCACGTTCTTCTGACATAAAGAAGCGTGAGTAACATGAATACGGCAAGAAAAATCAAACTCTATAGGATGCTTACGGCCCTTGCCTATGGCGACGCTTATGGCATGCCAACAGAGATGATGTCACCACACCAAATCGATTTTGCATTTCCTGATGGAGTTCAAAGTCTTTCAAGTCCACCTAAAAATGACTTTTTTGGAAGACCTTTTACCGCAGGTCAGACTACAGATGACACAGCAAATGCAATTATTTTGACTAAAAACATCAT
>JABZHK010000132.1:0-3493 GCA_015258885.1 Atopobium sp. | reverse complement strand
CGTTCATGGTGCGGGTGGTGTTGTTAAAGGTCTTAGGGCTATGACAGATTTTGAGTATGAATTGCAGCAAGCGGATCTCAATGCTCATATGGCTCCTGAACTGGAGAGTATCTTTGTTATGTCTAGTCCAGAGTACGGCTATATTTCTTCTTCAATTGTCAGAGAAATCTCAGCCATGGGTGCAGATGTATCATTTTTGGTACCAAAGAATGTCATAAAAAAGCTTGAAGCTCTGCATAATTGCGGTAATTAAGTATATTTGCCCTGCATTTCCATTATATTCTGCTAACATTCTTAAAAAGGTGTTTTATGCGTCGTGCTCATAAGGGCTAAAACTGCATATAACACAGCTTATGTATTGGATTGAAAGGAGCCCTGGATGCAGCCAGGCGAGGAAATTGAGAGCCTTGTATCTGAGATTGAGCAGATGGTAACTGAGGCTAAGTCACCTTTTATGGATGGCGGTAACAAGAAGATTATTGATGCCCAGGACTTCTACGAGCTGCTTGACGAGATTCGTCGTGTCTTCCCAGAAGAGTTTGCAACCGCTCGTCGCATCATCAAGGAAGAGGATGAGACCCTTGAGCGCGCGCGTGCTCAGGCAGAATCCATCATTGCTGACGCACAGCAGCAGGCTATGATTCTTGCTGGTGACCAGGAGGTTGTCCGCCTTGCTCAGCAGCAGGCAGATGTCATTCGTGACCAGGCAGAGCAGTATGAGCGCGATACTCGCTACAACGCTGAGGAGTATGCAGATACCGTTCTTGCTCACCTTGAGGAGAACCTCAAGAGCCTGACAAATTCAGTCTCTCGTGTTCGTCAGACACTTGATGAGAACTCTGGTCCTCGTAACACCAGCAATAACGTTGCCTGGTAATTCCAATGCAACCAGTTCTTTATGCACTAGATGATCGCCTTGCAAATGCAGGCGATACCGTTTCTTATGCGGGTCATCTCAATGAAGATTCGTATGAGCTAGGGGAGCATGAATTTTCTCTTCCTATGGGAATTGATTTTGATCTAGTGCTTACCAACGCGGGTGAGGGCATTTTGGTTACCGGAATGCTTCGTGCTGACGCAGTTGGTACGTGTGACCGTTGTCTTGAGGACGCACATCTCTCTTTAAATGCAGAGGTAGACGAGTATTATCTCTTTGAAGAGCCTGTAATTTCTGCAGATGATGAAGATGAGGCAGATTACGTTTTAGTAAATGCCGATAAAACCATCGATCTTGCAGAGGCTCTTTTGCCTTCGCTTGTTATGGAGACGCCTTATGTTGTACTGTGCAAGTCCGACTGCAAGGGACTTTGCCCAGTATGCGGTTGCAATCTGAATGAAGAGGATTGCGGTCATGCAGCTCAGATTGAGCAGAAGCGAGAAGAAGAAAAGCTTGCTTCAAACCCGTTTGCGGCTCTCAAAAATCTTGTGATTGAGCCGGATTCGGAAGAGTAAAATAAAATTTCTTCTCCTAAATGGTGAAGAAATGCTGTATCTACGTACAAAATGTGTCAGTACGTGGTATAGTATCCAACGCATTATGTGAATGGGTCGCGCCCTCATGTGTTTTAGGGGCGCTAGCAAGAGCAAAAGAGGTTTAAGATGGCAGTACCTAAACAAAAGAAGGGCCGCGGCGCAACCCACACCCGTCGTTCGGCAAACAGCAAGCTTAACGCAGCAGCTCGCTCTGTATGCCCACAGTGCGGCGCTCCAAAGCTTCCTCACCACGTATGCCCTAACTGTGGCTTCTACAAGGACCGTGAGGTTGTTGTTACTGAGTAACACTCATACATCGTATGGCCAAGAAGGCTGGTTCTTTAGGGGCCAGCCTTCTTTTTTATAGCACTAAGGAGTTATCATGCCCGTTATTTGTGTAGACGTTATGGGATCTGACCAAAGCCCTGAGGTTGTTCTTGAAGGAGTTCGTATGGCTCTTGAGAAGGACAAAGAGCTAGAGGTTCTTCTCGCTGGAGCTGATGAGTTTGTTACTCCTTTTGCAAGCAAGCACAATCGTGCAAAGGCTTTAGTAACTACTGAAGTTATTGGCATGAGCGAGCATCCTGCTAATGCGGTTAGACAGAAAAAGGACGCCAGTATTGTAAGAGCTGCCCAGGCAGTCAAGGCAGGAGAGGCTGACGGTCTTTTTTCGGCAGGCTCTACAGGAGCGGTGCTTACTGCAGCTACCTTTGGTATTGGTCGCATCAAGGGCGTAAAACGCCCTGCGCTTACCCTGATTCTTCCTGGACTCGGTGGTCATAAAACAGTCTTTTTGGATACCGGTGCTAACGCTGATGTGCGCCCAGAAGTTTTGGTGCAATTTGCGCAAATGGGCAAGGCTTTTGCCAATGCATCACTTGGAATTGAAAACCCAACCATAGGACTTCTCTG
The DNA here is from genome assembly GCA_015258885.1 of Atopobium sp. Classification (GTDB taxonomy): domain Bacteria; phylum Actinomycetota; class Coriobacteriia; order Coriobacteriales; family Atopobiaceae; genus Lancefieldella. Next base: position 1,108 of record JABZHK010000132.1, on the reverse strand, counting down.
TAACGGTTCTGAAGAGACCAAGGGTTCTGAGCTTGCTCTTTCATATCATGCGGCTCTTGCAGAAGCGGCTATCAATTTTGGTGGAAATGCTGAGGGAACTGATATTTTAGGAAGCCGCTTTGATGTTATTGTGACAGACGGCTTCACAGGAAATGTGGCCTTAAAATCTATTGAGAGCACGGGCAAATTTATTATGTCTAGCCTCAAAGGCGCAATTAATTCCTCCAAGAAGGCTGCGTTTGGTGCACTTCTTTTGAAGGATGCTCTGAAGGCTACAGCAGCGGAACTTTCAGGAGATTCTGTTGGCGGCGCCTTCTTGCTAGGTGTTTCTGCACCTGTACTTAAAGGACATGGTGCTACCAGCTCTTCTGCTGTGTGCGCAGGAACACTTTCTGCAGCAAATGCAGTACGTGCCAACCTTATCGAGAAAATTTCCTCGTCAATTCAGCTGTAGTAAAAGCGTCTGTACATAAAAATTTTTATAACTACGGTGGAGCCCATGGACAATTCTGTGGGCTTTACTTTTTTAAGATTGTTTGTTTCAGCTTTAGTAATGTCATCATACAGACGCCCATCACGGGGTAAAATTAATAGCGTCATTGTTGTGTGCAAGGAGGATGTATGGATCGCACAGAAACACTTGAAAAGGTAATTGACGTTGTTAGAGAGACTCTGGACCTTGACGATTCCGTTGAGCTCACAGAGGGTACCTCATTTAAAGATCTTGGTGCAGACTCATTTGATCTTTTGCAGCTTGTCACAGACCTTGAGCAAGAGTTTGATATGACCTTTGATGCAGAAAACATCGATGAGATTGCTACCGTTGGTGACGCAGTAGATGCTATTCTTGCTGCTTAAGTAGGTTTTATACGTGAAATTGCACGAACGAGTAGCTGCTGCAGAAGCTATTTGCGGTCACACATTTACCAATAAAGAACTTATCGAGGCTGCCCTCACACACCCTTCGGCGGTGGAGGGCAAGCCTGTTTCTGCTTCGTATGAGCGCCTGGAGTTTCTGGGCGACTCAATTCTAGGTGCCATTATTGCAACAGAGCTGTTTGAGCGTTATCCAGATATGGATGAAGGCCAGCTTACTAGGTTGAAAATC
>JABZHK010000131.1:0-3544 GCA_015258885.1 Atopobium sp. | reverse complement strand
GTTACCGCTGTGGTAACCCTTGTTGGTCGCAACCTTAAGCCAGGTGTTGTTGAGATTTCTGGCCGTGGTGTTTCATTTGCTGACGATGACGAGCTTATGAATGACGCACAGAATCTTGTGAGAAATTCAATCGAGAAGGCCTCTAAATCCGAAGGTGCAAACATTGAAGCAATGAGAAAAAGCGTTCGTAATGCCCTTTCTAACTTCCTTTGGAGCAAAACTCGTACTCGACCAATGGTTATTCCGGTCATTATGGAGGTATAAGCCCAATGCCCTCTAAACGCACCTCAAACGCAGCAAAAAGAAATTCTAGAAACGCCGCTTCTGCCCAGGCAGTAGGCTTGAGCCCACTGCAGAATGACATCATTGGTGTTGTTCTTGCAGTGGTTGCAATTGCTCTGTTTTTGTCCATTATTGTCCCTTCTAACGCTGTTATTACTAGCGCAATGGGTCATGGACTCAAACTCTGCTTTGGTACGGGAGCGCTACTTTTTCCCATTGCAGTATTTGTCTTTGCTATGACCTTCTTTATGCGTGATGATCAGGGAATCTCTACGCGTATTGCTATCGGTCTAACGCTGGACGTTCTTGCTGCCCTTGCTCTTATTTCACTTAACTTCCCAGGTGCTGAGGCTGCTCCAGATATGCTTCTGGGCACAAAAGTCCTAGAGGCTGCCGGCGGTTATGTGGGCGGCGGTATTGCTTGGGTTTTGCTGCGCTTTGTTGGCCGCGTGGTGGGCAATGTCCTTTTGGTTGGCTTTATTATTGCCGGTGTTGTTATCTGCGGCTTCTCCATTTCTGACATGGTTGAGCGCGTAAGCTTCCGCCTGGATGAGGCGCGCGAGAATCATCGCTATCGCAAAGAAGAACGTGCTCTTGCAAAAGAAGAGGCACTCTACGCTGCAAATGCTCCACAGCCTGCAAAAAAGCAGGGTAGACGTGGCACAAACAACCAGTCTTCTCTCTTTGACGAGACCGGTGAAGGGGAGACCACCTATCTGGGCAATCGCAAGACATCTGTCATTAAACGTGATGCCCGTCTTTACGAGGAAGAAGAGGCGCAAGAGGATGCAGGTGATGCTCCTACTACGCTCATTGATAAAGCTAAGAATAAGCTGCGCTCTAAGAAGAAAGACCAGCCAGATGATGCAGATGTCGAGAAAAACGATGTTGCTGTAGCTGATGTTGCTCCTACAACAAAACAGGCTAAACCTAAAAGTAAAGCTAAAACGACACCAGATTTTCTCGCCACACCTGACCAGCTCAAGAGGCCAGGTGACGACGATGAGTCGTATGAGCTGCCACCATTTACCATTCTGAAGACAAACAAGAACTCGGCCACTTCTGCCGTAAGCGATGATGAGCTTGAAGCTACTGCTCAGAGACTCCAGGCTACGCTTGAGGAGTTTGGCCTTTCGAGCCAGGTAGTTGGTTGGACTGCGGGTCCTTCTGTCACTACGTTTAAGATTTCGATGGGCGAGGGTGAGCGCGTCAACAAGATCACCAATCTTGAGGACGATATTGCGCTTTCACTTGCGGCAAAGTCTGTTCGTATTTTTGCACCAATTCCTGGAACTTCTCTAGTCGGCATTGAGATTCCTAACGAGAAAGCCCAGGCAGTCAACTTGGCTGACGTTCTTCCGTTTGCAAAGGGCGGTCCTCTTGAGTGCGCCTTTGGTCGCGATTCTGAGGGCAAGCCAATTGTTGTTGACCTTGCAAGTCTTCCTCACTTGCTGGTAGCAGGCACCACTGGTTCTGGTAAGTCTGTCCTGCTCAACGCCATTGTCATGTCTATGCTCATGCGCGCAACTCCTGAGCAGGTCCGCCTAATTATGGTTGACCCAAAGCGCGTTGAGTTTACGGGTTACGCTGGTCTTCCTCACCTGTATGTTCCAGTTGTTACCGAGCCAAGGCAGGCCGCAAGTGCGCTTCAGTGGGGTGTCACCGAGATGGAGCGTCGCCTTAAGGTATTTGAGCACTACAAAGTTCGTGACATTAAGACGTACAACAGAAATGTTGATGGCGATAAGTACGCTGACATGGAGAATCCTCCAAAGCACATGCCATACTTTGTTATTGTCATCGACGAGCTTGCTGACCTTATGATGGTTGCGGGCAAAGACGTTGAGTCTTCCATTGTTCGTATTGCTCAGCTTGGTCGTGCTGCAGGTATTCACCTGATTGTTGCAACACAGCGTCCTTCCGCAGACGTTGTAACTGGTCTGATTCGTGCAAACATTGATAACCGCGTTGCGCTTTCAGTTGATAACTCTTTGAACTCCCGCATTATTCTGGACCAAAAGGGCGCAGAGCAGTTGCTGGGTAAGGGCGATATGCTGGTTAAACTCCGTGGTAAGAAGCCTAATCGCGCTCAAGGTTGCTGGGTCTCTGACGAGGAGATTGAGGAGACCGTTAAGTACATCCGCACTCAGCGCGTGGCCGAATATCACGACAACATCTTGACCGTTGCAACGCCAACACAGGCTGATGGTGTTGGCGGAGTTGGTGGTATGGCACAGGCAGACGACCCACTCATTTGGGAAGCTGCGCGCATTATTGTGGATTCTCAGCTAGGTTCTACATCTAGTTTGCAAAGAGCACTCTCCGTTGGGTATGCTCGTGCTGGTAGAATTATGGATATGCTCGAGGCAAAAGGTGTTGTTGGTCCAGCCAACGGATCAAAACCTCGAGAAGTTCTCATCGATAAAGATGCTCTTGAAGAGCTCAAAGTTCAAGACGCTGCCTATAGGGAGGTAGAGTAAGCATGCCACGCCCTCGTTTTAGTGAGATGCTCGTAGAACGTAGACGTCAGCTCGGGCTTTCTATCACTCAAGCATCAAAGATTCTTCGCCTCAAGGAGCAGGCACTTATTGCTTTTGAGGAAGGCGATTTTACGAATATGCCTCAGAGTGGTTATGCTCAGGGCATGCTCTCTTCGTATGCTCGCTACCTAGGACTTAATCCGCGTGAGATTGTAGACCTCTTCCAGGAAGAGAGTTACGAGTTTGAAAACGGTACCTATTCCCATGAGCTTCGCCGTCGTACGCGCGATACCCAGTCTGGTCGTGGCATTGCGGGCTATGATGTCGTAAACGAGTCCGGTAGTAGGCCAAAGGCATACGTGCAGTACCACGGTCTTCTCCCCACATCGGGAGGACCAGCTGGCGATATGGGTGCGTTTGCAACTACGTCTGGTGTTCGCTCCAGGCAAACCGGTGTGCCTCTGGGTGCTCAGGCATCTGAGGAGGATGCTGGCGGCTACTCGTATTCTCGCTATGCCACAGGTCATGCGTACAATGCCGGTATTGAAGAGGCTTCTCGTCAGAAGACTATGGCAAGCCGTACGCGCGGTGGCGTTCAGCGCAAGCGTGTAGGCATTGCAGGCGTTAGCATTCCAGCTTACAAAGACGATGTAACCAGAAGAACTGTTGCTCCAAGCGATTACACCGATGACCTTCGTTATGACAATGTAACTGCTCCTTACGAGCGTGCATCAACTATTTCTGGTCGTCGTGGATCAAGAAATATTGCGCAGGTAGATAGG
>JABZHK010000130.1:0-3617 GCA_015258885.1 Atopobium sp. | reverse complement strand
TGATTGAGAAGTTCAACGCGGCTGCTATCGCTGTGTGGATCAACATTTACGCTTTCAATCTGCTCTTGATACGAAGCAATACGTTGTTGGACTGCGTTACGCTGCGCGGCATTGTCTTGGTGGGATTGGAAAACCCAAGCAACGGCTAAAACTCCTATGACTAGGACAGCTGCGAGCAGGCCAAAGGCAACTTTGCGAAGTGCGTCTGAGCCGTCCTTGGTTTGCTTGCGCTCAACGGAGCTAGGTCCACTTGAAACAACGGTGAACTGCGAAGGATCGAAGTGCGAAATTGCAGTTGAATCATAATCGGTAGGGGTAAAGACGTTGATGCGGTCGGGGTCGTTGATGAAGGTTGTAGGCTCCTCAGCAGCAGCGTTGGAGTCAGCGATGACGGTGGGGTCGGCGTCTGAGACGGCGGTGGGGTCTGCGACAGCAGTAGGGTTGGCGACAACAGTGAGTGCCTCATCTGGGGTGATGTAGGAGTCGTCAGTTGGCATCTCGAGAAGCGAGGTTTCTAGTGTGGGTTCTGTAGACTCAGCGAGTGCATCGGGTTTCTCGACGTCTGCAATGTCCGCAGCATCTGCGACGTCCGAAAACTTCTGTCCGCAGTTAGAACAGAGCTCAGCGTGCTTGTCAACTTCAGCTCCGCAGTTGGGGCAATTCATAGAGTCGCTCCTTAAATCGCCAGTTAGACTCAGTGGCTTTTAATTACACTGGGTTACTATTGTAGCGTTAACAGGAGAAACGCCAAAATGTTTTTAGTTTTGAAGGCGCGCGCGCGTTTAGTGACACGCGATGTAGATTCGCTTCGCGTGTTCAGGCCCGCTGCTTAGAGCAGAGAAACGCCAGCTTCAGCGCAACGATCCTCGGTCTGCTTATCCCAGATAGACGCCTGCACCTCTCCTACGTGCGCTTTTTCTAGCAGCAGCATGCAGAGACGGCTCTGACCGATGCCGCCACCGATGGTAAAGGGCAGTTCACCGTTAATGAGCATCTTGTGGAATGGCAGCTCAAGGCGGTCCTCGCATCCAGCAATTGCCAGCTGTGACTTAAGCGCCTCGGCGTCAACGCGGATGCCCATACTGCTAATCTCAATCGCAGAGTCCAAGGTCTCATCCCAGAACAACAGGTCACCATTGAGTGACCAGTCGTCGTAGTCGGGAGACCTGAAGTCGTGAGGCTGTCCGGAGTTTAGAGCGCCGCCAATACCCACGATAAAGGTGGTTGGATGCTCGCGAACAAATAGATTTTCTCGCTGCTTAGGCGTCTGGGTGGGGTAGAGGTCCTCAAGCTCCTGCGAGGTCACAAAGGTAACCTCTCGGCTGAGCTGCGTGTTGAGCTGGGGATAGTGCCACTTGAGCTCGTCGAGTGTGCCGCAGATTGCCTCGACAATGCGGCAAACAGCGTCCTCCAGCGTGTCGGTGTTGCGCTCATCCTGCGTGATGATGCGCTCCCAGTCCCACTGGTCCACGTAAATGGAGTGCAGGTTATCGGGCTGTTCGTCGCGACGGATAGCGTTCATGTCGCAGACCAGGCCGCGGCCGACGGCAAAGTTGTAGCGCCAGAGTGCATAGCGCTTCCACTTAGCAAGCGACTGGACTACCTCGGCGTTCTTGCCAACGTTTGGCAGGTCAAAGGCAACCGGATGCTCGACACCATTGAGGTTGTCGTTCATGCCGGTAAGCGGATCAACAATCAGCGGAGCGGTGACGCGTGACAGCTTCAGCGCGGCGCACAGCTTGGTCAGAAACACGTTCTTGACCTGCTCAATAGCTTTCTGCGTATCGTAGAGCGAAAGGCTTGAACGGTAGCCCTCGGGAATCTTGGTCATGTGGTCTCCTTGCAAGAGAGCGCTAAAAATTTGATTGCGCTGATTTTGCCTTCTTTCTTTAACCCTTTGGCGAGAAACCCGTGTGATTTAACCGTTTTGTCAAAAAGACAATCGTGCGCCATCTTTAAGTTTTATATATTCGCAGCTGAGAAGCTAAGTCTGTATGTGCGCGAGACTATTGCGTGTAGATTTTTGGAGCTCGATTAATCCAAAAGTGAACTAATTATGTGCCGAGAAACCCGATTTTGATCCAAAACCCACGTAATTATGTGCCTCTCGGCACATAATTACCCCACTTTTGGATCATACGGACACATAATTACCCTGGTTTTGGATTAATCGACTCTGAAAAATCTACAAGGCATTCCACGACCAGGTCAACTGTCCAACGTGGTGGACACATGACCGTATTTCAATGACTACTATCTGCACTGTAGTAAGTGTTCTTGTTCGAAAAGGCGTTTAACAGGCAAAAGACACATCAAACATAGGAGGAAGTATGTCTTTAACACGTCGCGAGTTCATTTATGCAGGTGCTTCTAGTTTGTTCGCTCTTGGCTTGGCGGGTTGCGGAAATAGTAACACAACGTCCACGTCAACCTCTGATGCGCAGAAGGAAGAGCCAAAGAAGTCAGAGGAGAGGCAGCCAGAAAAGTATGAGGTAACTATTGGTACTCTCACACAGATTACTGATTTCAATGGAGACCCAGCTGCAAAGATCACTTTTAATTTCACAAATAACTCTGACGAGACCACTTCATTTATGAGTTCGGTACGTGTTGAAGCGTACCAGGATGGCAAGCAGCTTGAAATTGCATTTGTAACAAGCGGTGACGTTAATATGGAGAGCACAACAACAAAGATTAAGACTGGCACAAGTCTTGATGTTGAACAGGCATACAAGCTCATTAGCTCGTCCGATGTTGAAGTAGAGGTATATCCGCTCATTGGTAAAGACAAACTTGCTGCCCAGACTTTTAGCCTGCAGTAAGTGCGTCATCATGACTAGGTAGTTACTTCAAGAGAGCCACCACAAAGTGGCTCTCTTTTGTAATTAAGCGATTCTAGTTTCCCTGTTTTGGAAGAGGGAAGAACGCATTGAGATAGAAGACATCATCATTAACGCCAACGTGGATGTTTCCGTTATATCGCTTAGCGATAAGTTCCATTGAGCGGACACCAAATCCATAGTTAAAGTGATTTTAAACTTATGAAAATATTCATTTGAATACAGAGCAGTTAGACATACTTACTTGTAATCTGAACAAATATGTGAATTAGGTGAATATATATATTTTCACATCAGGTATATATACTAAAAAGACTAATTGTCATGAGGTACTAGAATTAGTAATTAGATGCATAAATAACTTGTGAATTGGTATCTGCGTGTAATCGTTTGCAATATAAGCAAACCATAGAAGAAAGATAAGAGCAGGAGATTTGCTCTAATAGAAAGGAACGGGTGTGTCAACGTTTATTCGTGAAGAAACAAAAAGGCGCATTGCTGTTTGTGTGACAGCAGCAACTATTGCAACTGCATCACTTATTGCCGTAGTAACTCCTGTATTTGCTGAGACTTCATCAAATACTGCTACTACTACCTTAACATCAGTAGCATCAATTCCAACTGAAAGCTCTTTTACCTTTACACAGGGCAATATACCTCCAGTACGACAGGATGTTCCTGATGACGAAATGGCAGTCCAGTTTGTATCTGAGGTATCTCTTCAAGGTTATAAGGTTGTTGGAGATTTTGAGGGACATGCATACACTCCTTCTGGTC
>JABZHK010000012.1:0-14705 GCA_015258885.1 Atopobium sp. | reverse complement strand
ACTATAAGAGTGCCCTGTTGGGCTAAGAAAGGCTCTGCGTACTCCAAAAGAATATTTGCCTTCGCAACAGCTCTAAATGTTACAAAATCAAACTTCTGTTTATAAGCATTTGGAATTTCTTCTGCACGAAGCTTCTCAGCCCTAACTCTCTCATTTAGACCAATCTCATCAATCATTGACTGAACCGCATTGATCTTTTTTCCAATAGAGTCAACCAATAGTGTTTTATTGTCACTCATGATTGCAAGAGGCAATCCAGGAAAGCCTCCACCGGTACCAATATCGATATAGTTGTGAGTACCAGATAAAAACTCATTACACACTTTGAGTGGTAACAAAGAATCAAGAACATGGAGCACTAGTGCATCATCAACTGAAGTAATTCTTGTGAGGTTGAGATTCTTATTTATCTCAATAAGTAGTTCAATATGTTTCAGAAGCTGTCTTCTCTGGAGTTCTGTTGAATCGATTCCATAGTTAAGGAGAAGTTCCTTCAGTACATTCTCTTTTGAATTATATAAAGACTTCTCTGATTCAGACATTGCTTCTCCTGTGACAAAACTTCTTGTTACAAGAAGAATTGTCACAAAAAAAGAGGAAGGCGTAAACCTTCCTCATCAAATTACTAAAGCTTGTTAGAAGTTCTTAGCTATTGATAGCAGTTACCACAACACGACGATATGGATCATCGCCCTCAGAGTGCGTAGTAACTTCAAGGTTGTCTCTCAGTGCGATGTGAATAATGCGGCGCTCATAGCCACTCATTGGAGCAAGAGAAACCTTACCGGTCTTCTTAGCACGAGCAGCAGCAGAGAGTGCCATCTCCTGAAGCTTATTACGGCGACGGCTCTTATAGCTTTCAACATCAACAGATACTGGATAGTGGAAGTGAAGCTTAGCGCTCATAAGAGAAGAGAGAACCATCTGAAGAGCCTCAAGTGTATTGCCGTGACGACCAATGAGAATTGCAAGATCACCGCCGGTTACGTCAAGAATAAGTTCGCCATCTTCACCGTCATACTCATCAATTGCACAGCTATTCTCGCCAAAGAAGGAGAGAAGCTCCCTAAGATAGAAGACAGCGGTATCAGCAATCTTATTCATCTCAGCATCAGTAAGCTGAATTCCAGCTTCAAAGTGCTCTCGAATTGAAGCAAACTCGTCTTGTGAATCAACGACAGGAGACTCATTAAGAGCGTTTGGCTCAGAAACGAAAGTCTCATCCTCCATGTCGTCCTCCAGTCAATATAAAAAGTTTAACTATTAATCTACTGTAACAAATTTTGTAAACAAAAGTTATTTTGCTTAACCCCAGCTTTTAGGCCTTTTTGTGAGGGCGTGGCTTCTTTTCTTTTCTCACCACGTCTACCTCGATTGGCTTATTAGCCATCTGAGCCTGTGCCTTGAGCTTCTCTTTTTCCATAATACGCTTGGTAATAAGCTGCTGCTGAGCAAGCTGCCAAATACCAGAAGTTACGTAGTAGAGAAGAACAGCTGCTGGCACAGTCCAACCAAACCAGAGCATCATGAGGGTCATCATGCCGCCCATCATGTACTGCTGGGTACGCTGCTCACCGGAGCTTGTACGAGCGTTTACTGCCATGGAAAGGAAGGTAGTAAGACCAAACAGAAGAACAAAAATCATGTAAGGGATAGCGGTAACGAAGCCATCAACAGCAAAAATGTCGGATGTTGCACGCGCAATAGAAGGAAGAATGTTGTAGAAGCGGGAGTCTACTGGAACCATCTTTGCAACGGTAAAGAGTGCAATAAAGATAGGGGACTGTAAAAGCAGTGGTAGACAACCACCAAGAGGATTGAAGTTGATTTCTGCGTAAAGTTTACGCATCTCTTCATTCTGCCTTACAGGATCATCGGCATAGCGCTCCTGGATTTCTTTGAGCTTTGGCTGAACAACACTCATGCGAGCCATAGAGGCTGTCTGCTTGTTGGTCATTGGAACCAGGATAATACGGATGATGATGGTAAGCAGGATAACTGCCATACCCCAGTCTCCCGAGAATGATTGAAGTCCCGCTAAGACTGTGTATAGAAAGTTAACAATCCAATCCCACATATTTCCTCCGGTGCGTTCCTTTACGGAACGGGATCGTATCCTCCCTTATGAAAAGGGTGACAGCGAGCAATACGCTTAAGAGCAAGCCAACTTCCCTTTTTAACACCGTACTTTTGTATAGCTTGAACTGCATATTCAGAGCAAGTAGGCCGGTAAATACAGTGCGGCTTAAAAAGGGGAGAGATGTTTCTTTGATAGAAACGAATAGCACCTAGGAACAAGTTTGCGAGAAAAGAACCTTGTCTTTTCTCGCTCATTTGACCCCTGTCTTTCTTAACAAAGCATCCAAAGAAACACTTATATCAGCAGGATTAGTGCTGTGTGTATCTTTAGTCGCAAAGAGAATAATGCCGTATCCCTCAACAGGTAAACCGCTCTTTCGAGCTGCTTCGCGCAGAACGCGTTTACACCTGTTTCTAAATACGGCGTTACCTAGTCTTTTTGGAGCTACAAAGGCTACCTCGGAAGGATGTGCCTCAGTGGATGGTGCTACTCGTATACGAAGAACAGAACTTTGAGCCCTCTTCCCCGCAGAGAAGACCCTTTCAAACTCTGAACGAGATTTAATGGTCTTCACAGAAACATTCCTTAGACAGTGAGGCGCTTACGGCCCTTAAGGCGACGACGAGCGAGAACGGCACGACCATTCTTAGTTGCCATACGTGCACGGAAACCGTGAGTAGTTGCGCGCTTGCGCTTATTTGGCTGGTAGGTACGCTTCATAGCTATTTCCTCCCGAACGGGTACAGTATCGATTAAAAAGCCTACAGATTGTACTCGCGTTTATGGGTACCTGTCAAATTTTCTACGCAAATACCTCAACTTTTTCTCTTTTTTATTCAAAAACCTAGCGAGAAAACCTTTCATTTTGAAAATTTCACTTGTGATAAGTGAAGAAATTTGTTGAAAGGAATATTTCTGTAAGCTGAAATATATCCGTTAAATGCTACTATCATTCAGTACGTCTTTCACAAAGATATAAAGTTATCTACAGATGTTTAACACTTGTTGAAAACTTTCATTCGTCGTGAAAGAAAACGAAAAGTTTTCTTCATTTATTTAACAATTGTTGAAAAGGGGGTGTCATGGCAAGAGATTTCTTTCCTTTTGTTGAGGAAAACACAAACCAGAATGAAAAAGACGCTGGTTTTGATAATTCTCTCACCGTCCGTTATGCTGCACGTATTGCAGTGTATGACGATAAAGCCGCAGCACCTCGTGTTGTTCTCGTAGAACCAAAAGACGTTCGTTCTTATCTTGATGAAATTGCAGCTACCGTTAACCAACTTGCTCACGAGCAAGGAGGAAAAATTCCTTTTATGGTTATGCGTGAGATTGTGGAAAATTTCATTCACGCTCGATTTGTAGCACCTACAATTTCAATCATGGATAACGGAAATACCATTAGGTTTTCAGACCAGGGACCTGGTATTAAAGAGAAAAATCGAGCTCTTGAGTTTGGTACTTCTTCTGCAACAGAAGAGATGAAATCGTTTATTAGAGGCGTTGGTTTTGGCCTTCCTTATGCTCAACAATACATGGTTGAGAAGGGTGGAAGTCTTACCCTCGAAGACAATATCTCTGGCGGAACCATTGTTACCTTGTCAACACGCCGCTCTAAAGATGCACACATTCAGACGCTTCCAACTCAAGAAGAAGCTGAAGAATTACCTGTAAATCAGAACCAACAGACAGTTTCATATGCTCCACAGGACGTATCTCATCAAGCAGCTGCACAGCCAGCTGCACAGCTTCCTAATCTGATACTTACAGATCGAGCAAAACAAGTTCTTCAATATCTCTCTGAACATGAATGGGTTGGAGCAACAGAGTTAACAAGTACCTATGGACTTTCAACACCAACGTGGTCAAGAGAATTAAAATCGCTGGTAAACATGGGAATAATTGGTAAAGTTGGGCAAAAATATAAGCTTACTACTATTGGAGAAACCCTCCTTTCATAGAGTTTCTCAACATTATTCGCTGAAAGTTATCAACATTCCTCTATACTAGGTGTCCCAATTTTCAACATTTTGATTGGACACGTATGGATGCATCAATTGATTCAGACGCAGTAGCTCTGTGGCAAGACGCAATTGACCTCTTGGTTGAAGAGAATCAGCCAGAGGCTTTTATCGCTATGTTGAGAACCTGTACTCCAATTAAAGTTGAAGATAACGCACTGTGCGCTGAAACATCAATGCGCTTGGCATATAACCGTATCCTTAAGAATCTACCGATTGTTGAGAGATGTCTTTCGGCAGCAGCCTTTGAAGACATTATCTTGAGTCTTACTCTTACAAAGTCTTCTACTCCTGTTACCACTACTTCCACAATGACTCCTCAAGAGTTCAACGCTTGGAAGCAGAAAACCGCTCCTATACAGGCTGTTGTTCCAGAACAAATCCAAGATTTTGAATCCCAGGAGCAAAGCCTTGAGGAACTAAAACAGCAGACCTTAAAGCGCCGTAAGAGTAATCCTCTTTATGAGGAGACATCTTTCAATTCAAACCTCACGTTTGATCGCTTTGTTGTTGGTGACGAGAATGAGCTTGCACATCAGCATGCATTAAATGTTGCAAACGATGCAAAAGGTAAGGCAAATCCACTGTTTATTTATGGTGCAAGCGGTCTTGGAAAAACTCACCTTCTACGTGCGGTTCAAAACTACATCAACTCTGAAGATATTGAACGCGTTTGTGTTTATAAAGATGCAGATGCCTTTGTTGATGACTACGTAAATGCAGTTCGTAAAAACGCATCAGGAAACGCAGCGACAGAGCTTAGTAACAACTATCAAAACATTGATGTTCTTATCATCGATGACGTCCAAAAACTTGCTGGTAAAGCAGGTACTATTAACTTCTTCTTCAATATTTTTAACTCTCTTATTGATAGAGGTAAGCAGATTATTCTTGCCGCAGATAGAACACCTGCTCAGCTTGGTATGGGATCTGACGGATTTGATGATCGTATTACTTCTCGCATGAGTGGTGGCATCGTTATTGGCATTGAGTCGCCAAGCTACGAGATGAAACTCAATCTTATTCATGTCTTCTGCGACCGCGCATTTAAAGAGAGAAATTCTTCTCTTTCTGCAGACGATTTGCCAGAGGACATCCGTCGTTACATGGCTGACAAGGCTGGTCAAAGTATTAGAACGCTTGAGGGCTTCTGTAATCGCTGTGTAACTGGTCAGATTAAGGCAAAAGAATCTGGCACAAATATAAAACAGGAAGAAATCGATAAGATTGCAGACACGCTCTGGCGTCGCGTTTCAAAGACCGTAAATATCGAGAAGGTCCAAGAAGTCGTAGAAAATATCTATGGCATTAGTCATCGCGATATTGTTGGTAACAAGAGAAATAAAGAGATTGCAGAACCTCGTCACGTTGCAATTTATCTTGCTCACGACCTTTGCCAATACACACTGGTAAATATTGGTAAGCATTTTGGCGGAAGAAAACACGCAACTATTTTGCACAGCATTGAGGTAATTGAAGAGAGAATCAAAGAAGACAAAAGCTTCTATGATCAAATTTCTCAACTCAAGAAGACTATTCTTGAACAAAGTTAGTGTTTAAAACCTGTTAGTAAGATGTTAATTGGTGAAGAGAAGTAGTGATTTGTTGTTGAGAGTTTAAGAGGGGGAGTTTTACTTTGTTTATGAATGTCAAAAATAAGCAAACAAATCTGACCTCTAGAAACATATTTCTACCTCTAGAAATGTAAAGCTTTCTTCTTTTCAACATAGCTTATTATTACTACGATATTTTTATTCTTATCTAAGAAATAATAGAAAGGGTCGTCATGAAATTTACCGTAAGTCAATCCGCTCTCCAGACGGCGCTTGATATTGTTTCTAAGGGTATTGGTTCTAATACAACACTTCCTATTCTCTCCGGTATTTATCTCAAAGCTTTTAATGGCATGCTTGAGCTGCAATCCAGCGACTTAACTATTTCTATCAAGCATCAAATTGCAGCAAACGTAGAAGAAGAAGGAGAAACAGTTGTTTCTGGAAAAGTTATCCAGAACATTGTTAAGAACCTTCCTGATGCTGCAATTACTTTTGAAGGTGGAGAGCGTACGCTTTCTGTAACATGTCAGCGCTCATCTTTTAGACTTAATACTCTTTCTGCTCATGACTGGGCTCAATTCCCAGAGTTTGATCTTGAGAAAACTTGTGAGCTCCCAAGCCAGCTTCTATCAACTATGGTTGATAAGGTGTATCGCGTAACTTCTAAGGAAGCTTCTCGTCCTATTCTTCAGGGAATTTCTCTCACTGTTGAGGACAACACTATTCGCCTTGTTGCAACAGACTCATTCCGTCTTGCCGTTTGTGATTCCAACACAGATACTCCAGCAGGTGAGTCTTTTACTGCAATTATCTCTGGTGAAGTGTTCCATGATGTTCTTTCCATGCGCAGCATGACTGAGAAGGTTTTGATTGGTACTACAGATAACCAGGTAGTCTTCCAGTTTGGAAATACCACTCACATTTCTCGTAAGATTGAAGGTCACTTCCCAGACTATAAGCAGCTACTTCCTACGTCTTGCACCGCGTCAGTTGATATCAACGTTGAAGATTTTTCTGCAGCCCTGAAGCGCGTCTCTGTTATTGCACTAGCAAATCCTTCAGTTCGTTTTGATGTTGATGCCGATGGTAAAGAAGTTAAGCTCTCTGCATCCTCACCAGATCAGGGTGAGTCTTCCGAGCATATTGAAGCTCAGATTGAGGGAGATTCCCTTTCTATTGCTTTGAATTATCACTATGTCTTTGATTGTGTAAATGCTGCTCCTTCTAAGGATCTTCTGCGCCTTGAGCTACAAGGTCCTTCTCAGCCAGCTATTTTCAAATCAAACGGCAAGGTTAACTACTTGTATCTTCTGATGCCTGTTCGCCTCTAATGTGATAGGGGTTGTGTGGGACTTAAAGTTGAACATGTTTCGCTATATAACTTTCGTTGTTTTTCTTCGAAAGAGATAGATTTATCTGCACAAACTACTATTTTTGTAGGAAAGAACGCTGCAGGTAAGACAAATACTGTTGAAGCACTACAACTCCTTACTGCTGGATATTCATTTAGAAAGCCCACACCATCACAGCTCCTTCTTACAGGTACTTCTGAGGCAAAGATAGAGATTTCTCTTACAGGAGATGGAAGAAAACTAGAAAATACCTGCACCATTACAGAAAGACGTCGTCAATTTTCAAAGAATGGCAAGAAATGTCAGGCTGCAGATATTTCTGGAACACTGATGTCGGTACTTTTTAATCCCGATGACCTTTCAATGATTAAAGGTGGTGCATCGTATCGCCGAGAAGAATTTGATGACTTTGGTCGCCAGGCAAATAAAAGCTACTTCAAGGTTTTCTCGGCATATACCAAGACAGTTGAGCAAAGAAATAAGTTGCTTAAATCTGATTGGCCAGATGAAAACTTGCTTGATGCGTGGGATCTTTCTCTTGCAAGAGGAGGGGCTACGCTTCTTCATGCACGAATTCATTTGTTTGAGCGCCTGGCAAAGAAGACATGTGAGATTTACCAGGAACTCTCTGGTGGAGAACACCTAGAAATGAACTATATTTCTTCAATTGGAGAGGTATCTCTTGAAGCTTCTAGAGAAGAAATTGCTGATCAATTTTTGAAGGCTTTAAGTAAAGCTCGCACGGATGATATTCGTCGTCAGCAAAGTACAAAAGGACCTCATCGAGACGACGTTGAGTTTTTAATTGAGGGTAAAGACGCTAGAAATTTTGGTTCTCAAGGTCAGATCAGAACTGTCGTTTTAGCACTTAAGATGGCAGAAGTTCTCCTTTCAGAAGAAATACTTGGCGAGAAACCCTTGCTGCTTTTAGACGATGTGATGAGTGAGCTTGATGAAGACCGCAGAAAAGCCATCATGGAATTTGCATTCCATGACATTCAAACGGTAATTACCACTACAAACCTTGGGTATTTCTCTGAAGAGGTTTTAAAAAAAGCGCAGATAGTTAGGTTTAGCGATGAATAATCAACAAGAAATACCTGCGCGCGGTGGCAATGAAAATGCAAAAGATTTAATGAGTTCTCTGCTTGGAACCTTCAGAGATTCTAAGAGCATGTCAAAAAATCGTCGTGCCTATCTTGCGTGGGTTGAAGCAAATGGTGAAAGAGAGACAGAACATACAACCGGCGTATTTGTCAGAGAAGTAGTTGGTAGAGAGTATCCTGTACTTACAGTTTATGTAGATAATCGTATGTGTATGATTGATTTTCTTGCACAAAGAGAAATTTATAGAGCCAGGCTCTCAGAGCAAGGTCTGGAGTTTTCAGACCTTGAATTTAAGCTGGACAAATACAACAGACATGCTGATAAAGAAGCTACCTCTTCAGAAAAGCAAGCACAGAGCCAAAAAGAAGAGAAAAAAGATCTTCCAGAACTCACACCAGAAGAGAAATTACAAATTTCTGAGTTAGTTTCTGGACTTTCTGAGCCACTTAAGTCAACGGCTTATAAAGCGATTGAAGCAAGTTTTAGACAAAAAAAGAGTCTTTAGTCAAATCTGTCACTAATCTGTCCTTAAATCTCTTTACAGAGCCTCTCAGATACCAAATATTACTGTTTAAACAATGAAATTTCTCTGTGCCGAGTTAATTTTGGCGATTTCATAGTAAAATACTTACATCATTCCGCTCACAATTGAAGAGAGGACTTACGTGGCAAAAGAAAATAAGTATGACGGTACAGAGATTAAGATCCTTGAAGGCCTTGAGGCAGTTCGTAAGCGCCCAGGTATGTATATTGGTACAACTTCAGCTTCTGGTCTGCATCACCTTGTTTGGGAGATTGTAGATAACTCAGTCGATGAGGCAATGGCTGGTTATTGCTCCAAAATTAAGGTAACCGTTCATCCAGATAACTCTATTTCTGTTGAAGATAACGGTCGTGGTATTCCTGTAGACCTTCATCCCCAGAAAAAAATCCCAACTCTTGAGGTTGTTCTTACCATTCTTCATGCAGGTGGTAAGTTTGATAACAACGCTTATAAAGTCTCCGGTGGTCTTCACGGCGTTGGCGTTTCTGTTGTAAACGCTCTTTCAAAGAAACTTGTTGCACAGGTTAAGCGTGATGGCAAAATCTACGAGATGGTCTTTGAGCGCGGTAAAACCGTTCAGAAGATGAAGGAAATTGGTACTTCAAAATCTAACGGTACTACCATTACTTTCTGGCCAGACGACATGATCTTTGAGACCACTACGTATAACTTTGACACACTTCGTGACCGTCTCCAGGAAACCGCATTCCTTAACAAGAACCTTAAAATTACTCTTGTTGATGAGCGTGAGCTTACTCCTCGCCAGGTTGATTTCCAGTATGCTGGCGGCATCATCGATTTTGTTAAGTATCTTAATGACGAGAAAACCGTTTTACCAGGACTTTCTCGTCCTATCTATATTGAAGGTAAGTCAGACCCTGACGCTCCAATGTCTCAGATGGGTGAGGTAGAGGTTGCTATTCAGTGGAATACTGACTTCAGTGACAGAACTCTTTCTTTTGCAAACGACATTTTCACTGAGGAAGGCGGAATGCACCTCGAGGGCTTCCGTACTGCTCTTACTAAAGTAGTAAATGATTACGGCACCAGACAGGGAATTCTCAAAGAGAAAGACCCTAAGCTTGAGGGCGGCGATATTCGTGAGGGCTTAACTGCTGTTATTTCAGTTAAGCTGCCAGATCCTCAGTTTGAAGGACAGACAAAGGCAAAGCTTGGTAGTTCTTACATGAGAACTCTCACCAACAAGATTGTTACTCAAGGTCTCTCAGAGTACCTGGAAGAGCATCCAAATCAGGCAAAAGAGATTCTCAAGAAAGCATCTCAGGCTGCAAAAGGCCGTCTTGCTGCTCGTAAAGCTCGTGAAGCAACACGCCGTAAGGGACTCCTTGAGTCTGCGGCTCTTCCAGGAAAGCTTGCAGACTGCTCTGTTCGCGATGCAGAGATGACTGAGCTCTTCATCGTCGAGGGTGACTCCGCAGGTGGTTCTGCAAAGATGGCACGTGACCGTTCTATCCAGGCAGTTCTTCCACTTCGCGGAAAGATTTTGAACGTTGAGCGCGTACAGGCTCACCGCGCACTTTCTTCTGACACTATTACTTCGCTGATTACTGCTATTGGTACTGGTGTTGGAGATGAATTCAATATTGAGAAGGCTCGTTATCACAAGATTGTCATCATGACCGATGCTGATGTTGACGGCTCTCACATTAGAATCCTTCTACTTACCTTCTTCTATCGTTACATGAAGCCAATGATTGACGCAGGTTATATCTACGTTGCTCAGCCTCCTCTGTATCAGATCAAGCCAAAGGGTAAGAAGAACGGCAAATACATCTATACCGATGAAGAGCTTGCTCTTGAGACAAAGAAGTTTGAGGACAACACCAAGTTCACTATTCAGCGTTATAAGGGTCTTGGTGAGATGGATCCAGAGCAGCTTTGGGCAACCACTATGGAGCCAAAGAACCGCATTCTTCTTAAGGTAACCATCGATGATGCTCTTGCAGCTGATCGCGCGGTCTCTGACCTTATGGGTAACCAGGTTGAGAAGCGTAAAGACTTCATCCAAACACATGCAAAAGACGTCCGCTTCCTGGATATTTAATGGTTTCTCGCTAAATCATTAGACAGAAAATGAAAGGGTAACTTGTGGCAGACGATAAAAATATGAATGATGATCTTTTTGGCGCAGACGAGGATCAAGGCCTTGATGCACAAAACGATATGGATGAAGAATACGAAGATGACGAGGTAGAAGAAGACTCTGACGAGTTTGACCCAGAGACTGGAGCAAACTTAGTAACTAGCGAGACTTCACACATTATCTCTGATGAAGCCGGTACTCGTCTTGACCTCTCAGACATTCACGGTGGCACGCTTAAGCCAACCGATTTGTCCTCAGAGATGAAGACTTCCTTCCTCGAGTATTCCATGTCCGTTATTGTTGCTCGTGCACTTCCAGATGTTCGAGACGGTCTTAAGCCTGTTCACCGCCGTATTTTGTACGCAATGAGCGAGGCTGGCATTACGCCAAACCGTCCACATAAGAAGTCTGCATGGGCAGTCGGGAACATCATGGGTAATTTCCACCCACACGGAGATTCTTCTATCTATGATGCCATGGTCCGTATGTCTCAGGACTTCTCGATGAGGCTTCCTCTGATTGATGGTCACGGAAACTTTGGTTCTATCGACGGCGATCCACCAGCAGCAATGCGTTATACCGAGGCACGTCTTACCAGAAGTGCTATGGAGATGCTGGCAGAGCTTAACAAGAACACCGTTGATCTTCAGTCAAACTATGATGAGTCTCTGACAGAGCCTGCAGTTCTTCCTGCTCGTTTCCCAAATCTTTTGGTTAACGGTTCTTCAGGTATTGCAGTTGGTATGGCTACCAACATTCCTCCTCACAACCTTGGTGAGGTAACTAACGCTGTTTGCATGATGATTGAGAACCCTGACGTTACCACTGAGGAGCTCATGACCGTTCTACCTGGTCCTGACTTCCCAACAGGCGGCATCATCATGGGCACTCAGGGCATCAAGGATGCCTATGAGACTGGTCGCGGTTCTATTACCGTCCGCGCAAAGGTTCACGTTGAGCAGGTCAAGAGTGGCCGCCAGCGTCTTGTTGTCACCGAGATTCCTTACCAGGTTAACAAAGGTCTTCTTCAGGAGAAGATTGCTCAGGCAGTCAACGAGAAGAAAATCGAAGGCATCTCTGACATGCGCGACGAGTCCAACCGTAAGGGTATGCGCATCGTTTTGGACCTCAAGCGTGATGCTGTTCCACAGGTTGTTCTGAATAACCTGTACAAGAAGACTCAGCTTCAGTCCAACTTTGGCATCATTGACCTGGCCTTGGTTGACGGTGTTCCTCGTACCCTTTCTCTTCGCGAGATTCTTCGTCACTATATTGATCACCAGATTGATGTTGTACGCCGTCGTACTGAGTTTGACCTGGACAAGGCACAGAAGCGTGTCCACATTTTGGAAGGCCTTCTGACCGCAGTTGATAACATCGATGAGATTGTCCACATCATCCGCAGCTCGCAGGATGATGCTGAGGCAAAGAAGCGCATGAACGAGCGTTTTGGCCTGGATGAGATTCAGGGCGAGGCAATTCTTCAGATGCGTCTGCGTCGCCTCACTGGTCTTGCTCGTCAGGATCTTGTTGACGAGATTTCCCAGCTCAGACTTGATATTGCCTACTATGAGGATCTTCTCGCTCACGAGGAAAAGATTCTGGCTGTTATTGCTGATGAGCTTCGTGAGATCTGTAACCGCTACGCTGACAAGCGTCGTACGCAAATCTCTGACCAGGACATTCAGAACCTGGACGTCGAGGATCTTATCGCTGAAGAGGATATGGTTGTTACCGTTACTCACGCAGGTTACGTAAAGCGCGTTCCTGTTGAGATTTATCGTTCTCAGAAGCGCGGCGGCAAGGGTGTTCAGGGCGTCTCTCTCAAAGAGAACGATTTTGTTGAGAACCTCTTTGTTGCGTCTACCCACGATTACGTGCTGTTCTTTACCAATTTTGGTAAGGTGTATCGCCTCAAGGTCCACGAGCTTCCTGTTGGTAGTAGAACTACAAAGGGTAGCGCCATCATCAATGTCATCGAGACACTTGCAGAGGGCGAGAAGGTCAAGGCAGTTATTACTACCCGCGACTTCCCAGAAGACAACTACCTGATGTTTGCTACTAAGCAGGGAATGGTCAAGAAGACAGCAATGTCTGAGTACGACCGCACCCGTAAGGACGGCCTCATTGCAATCAACCTTAAGGATGGCGACGAGCTTGTTAACGTCCGTCGTGTCCACCCAGGTGACAAGGTTGTTCTGTGCTCCTCCGACGGCAAGGCAATTCTGTTTGACGAGGCAGAGGCAAGAAGCATGGGACGCGGTACCTCGGGCGTTCGTGGTATCACGCTCAAGGGCGATGCGACTATGCTTGGCATGGAAATTACCAACGGCAACGGTGACCTTTTCGTTATTACCGAGAAGGGCTACGGAAAGCGCACGGCAATTTCTGAGTATCCAGTTCACAAGCGTGGTGGACAGGGCGTCTTTACCATCACAATGACGGAGAAGAAGGGTAACCTGGTTGCCTGCCGCGTTGTTGGTCCTCAGCACGAGATTATGATCATGTCCGAGGAGGGTGTTGTAATCCGCGTTAAGGCTGGCGACATCTCCAAGCTTGGCCGCTCCACTCAGGGCGTCAAGGTTATGAACCTCTCTGGTACTGACGTTGTTTCTGCAGTTGCTCGTATGGTTGCCAACAAAAAGAAGGCTCCTAAGCACGCAGAGAACCAAGGTATGCTTGATTTGATGGCAGCAGGTGCTCGTGATGCTGATGAGGCAGAGTCTGTTGACCTCGGAGATGAAGAGGAAGTACTGGACGATTCACTGCTGGATGATGACGAATAAGCATTTCAGCTATACGTAATTTGAAGAGCCCAGGAGGTAATTCTCCTGGGCTCTTTTCGTTTACCGAGAAAAACAACACGCCAGCGGTAGTGATTTTATATAAAAGATAAGCCAGTTGTCCTTTTTCCCTAGGCTAAAGTTGGGAACGACTAGCGTCTATTTGCACGTCATAGTCATTTTAGAATCTACGGAGAGAGAGCAATGGCCAGACTTCACGTTATGGAGCTTAGCCACGCACAAACCGTAATGGACGATTTGCGAGATGCTCTTGAGCGTCGCCTCTCGGTGAGTTCAATTGTGCCTTGCCCTGTCGAATTTACGGCTGCGTTGGTAAGGCTTTGTGCAACACAAAGCTGCGGAAAATGTACCCCTTGTAGAATTGGCCTTAGTGCCTTGAGCAACCTGCTTGAGGATGTACTTGAAAATAGAGCAACCGAGTACACCCTTGATTTGCTCGAGAGAACAGCCAAAACCACCTATCTCTCAAGCGATTGCGCCATTGGTTATGAAGCAGGGGAGATGGTGCTTACCGCACTTTCTGGCTTCAGAGATGACTTTGAACAGCACGTCAAAACGCATTCATGCGGTTATGACGTGCAAGGAGAAGTTCCATGTGTACGTGGATGTCCTGCACATGTTGATATTCCCGCATATATTTCCCTGGTAGAAGAAGGACGTTACACCGACGCTATCAAGGTCATCAGAAAAGACAACCCGCTGCCGCTAGTCTGTGGTCTTGTTTGCGAGCATCCTTGTGAGATGCACTGTCGTCGCGCCATGGTGGACAACCCCCTTAATATCCTAGCGCTTAAACGCTTTGCGGCCGAGCATATGGAAGAAACATATGCTCCTGAGTGCTCACCTGCAACTGGTAAAAAGGTTGCCGTAATTGGCGGCGGACCAGCAGGTCTTTCCTGTGCGTATTACCTGGCAACTATGGGGCACAGTGTAAAGATCTTTGAGGCGAGAAAACACTTGGGCGGCATGCTTCGCTACGGAATTCCAAACTACCGCCTGCCTCGTGAGCGTCTTCAGTCAGAGATTGACTGGCTTCTTTCTGCAGGTATTGAAGTTGAACTTGAGCATCCAGTCTTGGGAGAAGAACTCCAAGAGCTTCGAAAGACATACGATTCCGTTTTTGTAGGTATTGGAGCT
>JABZHK010000129.1:0-3673 GCA_015258885.1 Atopobium sp. | reverse complement strand
GGTTTGTAAAGAGGTGGCATAATGTAGGTTAGAAGGCAGTGAGGAAATAGCCTTACACCACTTTTTGAGACGTAACTAAACCAACTTCGGGTACGCTTCAAAGCTTGCCTAAAAAGTGCAAAGAATCTGTAAATTTGACACAGATTCTTTTACAAAATCAGGCAAATCCGCAGATTCTTTGATGCATTTAGGCAAAATCCACCGATTCTTTGCAGAAATCAGGCGCGTTATAGCCAGGAGCAAAAATCTTCCAGTTACACCATGGGCACCATGCCCTGCAGTTACACAATTCCCAGGAAGAAGAATGCGTAGTTGAGCACGTTGATTAACGTGTACAGACCGCCAATGACCAGGTAGGGCCAGAGGTGCGCTTTGGTGATTGCGATAAACTCGCGGATAAACGCCGTGGGCCAGTACCAGCCTTTGGTGTGCGAACCGATGCCATCTGCCTTAATGCCCAGGTTGTGGGCGTATTCGGCGCAACGGAAAACGTGGAAATCGCTGGTGACAACCGCGGTGGTAAAGCCACTGCTCGAGGTGACGGTTCCGCTCGCGTCGCTGGTCGACGCGTCGCTGGCTGCTGTTGTGACGTCCCTGCTTGCGACGGTGGCCGCACTTGTGGCGCCGACACCCGTTGCCCGATCAGCGTTGATAATGGCTAGCGAGTACCTAAGATTTTCCCAGGTAGTAGTGGACTTGTCTTCCATGAGAATTGCGTCAGCTGAAACGCCCTTCTCCAGAAGATAGTCGCGCATGGCCTGAGCTTCGGAGACAATCTCGTCAGCGCCTTGACCACCAGAAACAACAAACTTTCCGTGCTGATGCTGCTTATTCCACAGCTCAAGTGCCTTATCAATCCTGCCTGCAAGCAGCGGAGTTGGTCGCGGACCGTCAAGCCCAGCGCCGTGAATAATGATGTAATCGTATTGGCGTCGGCGGGGAAGCAAACGATACACCCACGAATAGAACAGCAAAGCCATAAAGGTAAACGAGAACCACAGGCCCTCGAGCGTAAAAAGTCCCAGCACAAAGACAATAATGTGTCGAACGTCCGGGTCAAAATAATTCACGATGGTCGGCGACGCAATCAGCAGAACAAGGAATCCGGCCATCAAAAACGGAAGCATCGATGTCAGTGAAAATCCGTTATTTCTTACAACGACTACGGTGTTTACCAGCAAAAATACAATGGTCAAAAGTGGCGTTAGCAGCACAAGCGCAATCAGAGCAATTCCAAGGATAAAGTTGTTTAACCTCAGCACCAGAAGAATTGATGACCACGCAAGAGCCGCGAACAGAAAAAGTGCATTGCGGAACTGTCGAGGTTCCTTGATAAATGAGTAAATAAACAGCACACCAGGAACAACCGCTGGAGCCAGCAGGGTGGCGTACAAGATTATGTATTGCCAGTCAAGGTGAACGCCAGCGTCTTTGAGTAGGGCGTCTAAAAGCATGTGAATTCCTTCCTTGACCAGTGGATTTCTCTTCTTGAAGCAGCTTGCTTAAAAACTCATGTGGCGAGAAACCCGTCTACTAGAATTCTAACAAAGCACCTCTGCGTAGCTGTTGAGACGCCTCTTCATACCACTCGGCATCGCTTGCATACAACAGAAAAGTGGACATCTGCCCATTTGACTCGGTGAACGGTAACCGTTTGCCGATAAGCGTTGTTCCTCATCGGTCGGAGGTTTGGTTAACGGTATGTTAGCGTACACATTGTCTACGTGCGCAAATATCGGATATTTGCAAACCGCATTTCTCGCTAGCTTAAAATTCATGAAAGTCT
Organism: Atopobium sp.; assembly: GCA_015258885.1. Lineage (GTDB taxonomy): Bacteria > Actinomycetota > Coriobacteriia > Coriobacteriales > Atopobiaceae > Lancefieldella. Next base: position 1,887 of record JABZHK010000129.1, on the reverse strand, counting down.
GCTCAACCTTTCACGGTTTCGTTCTAGATTTACGTAAAAAAGTACTTGAAAATGTACTTCGCGAGTGTTCGCAGTTTGTTGTGGAGAGGACCCAAGTGTGGCCGCAACAAAGCAGCGAGCTTTCGCAAAATGTTTATGGGCCTCGTCAGTGTCACGTGTACAACGTGCTCCTCCACGAGGTAGGCAGTGTTTCATTGGTAAGAAACACAGATTTTAGGAGGGTTTTATGAAGGGTTATGCAATGCTCAAGATCGGCGAGTCCGGCTGGATTGAGAAGGAGACACCAAAGTGTGGTCCTCTGGACGCAATCTGCAAGCCACTTGCGGTCGCAATTTGTACATCTGACATTCACACTCTGTGGGAGGGCGCAATTGGCGACCGTCACAACATGATTCTTGGTCATGAGTGCTCCGCAGAGGTTGTCGAGGTTGGCGAGTGCGTCAAGGACTTCAAGCCTGGCGATCGCGTCCTCGTTCCTGCAATTACTCCAGACTGGAACTCCCTTGAGGCACAGGCTGGCTACTCCATGCACTCCGGTGGCATGCTGGCTGGCTGGAAGTTCTCCAACTTCAAGGACGGCGTCTTCTCCGAGTACTTCCACGTAAACGACGCTGACGGTAACCTCGCTCACATGCCAGAGGGCATGGATCCAGCAGACGCCTGCATCCTTTCCGACATGGTTCCAACCGGCTTCCACGCAGTTGAGCTGGCTGGCGTTGAGTTCGGTGACACCGTCCTGGTCATCGGCATTGGACCTGTCGGCCTCATGTCCGTTGCTGGTGCTGCACTTCACGGTGCTTCTCGCATCATTGCTGTTGGTACCCGTCCAGTCTGCGTTGAGGCAGCTAAGGGCTACGGCGCAACCGACTTCATCTCCTACAAGGACGGCCCAATCTGGGAGCAGGTCATGGAGCTCACCGGTGGCAAGGGCGTCGACCGCGTCTGCGTCGACGGCGGCGGCTGCGAGACCTTCGAGGACGCTGTCAAGGCACTCAAGCCTGGCGGAAAGATTGGTAACGTCAACTACCTCGGTTCCGGCGACTACGTCAACATTCCTCGCGTCGAGTGGGGCGTTGGTATGGGCCACAAGGACATCCGTGGCGGTCTCATGCCTGGTGGCCGTCTGCGCATGGAGAAGCTCTCCAGCCTGGTCACTTCTGGTCGTCTGGATCTTCACCCAGAGGTTACCCACCTCTACCACGGCTGGGATCACCTCGAGGAGGCTCTCTTCACCATGCGTGATAAGCCATCCGACCTCATCAAGCCAGTTGTTGTTATCGACTAGGTAATCAACTAGGTAGCATGATTTAGTACGTTTAGGCTGGCGAGAAGTTCGGTTTTCTCGCCAGCTTTTTGCGCTGGTGGGCGCTAACGGAGTTTAGGAAGCGGTTGTATTCATGAAAATCCTTGTTGTATCAGGCTTTCTTGGAGCTGGTAAAACCACCTTCATTCAGGAGCTCGTGCGCCGGACTGGGCGTGATTTTGCTATCTACGAGAATGAATATGGCCAGGCAGACATTGATGCGCGCCGTCTAAGGCAGGACTCCGACCTCAAGGTTTGGGAGTCTACCGAGAACTGCATTTGCTGCTCGGGCAAGCAGGATTTTGCGACGTCGGTGCTGACCATTTCAAACACCATTGACCCGGAGTATTTAATTGTTGAACCAACTGGTGTGGCTAAGCTGCAGAGCATTCTTGATAACGTGAATCAGGTGGCCTGGGAACGCATCAGTTTGCTGGCGCCGGTTACCGTGGTTGATGCCGTTTCGTGGCAGAATCAGCGCACCGATTTTCCAGAGATTTTTGACAACCAGCTGAGCGCCGCCGCGAGCGTGGTGATTTCAAAGCTTGCTCCAGGTAGCGAGGATGCCGCCGAGCCCATTAAGC
>JABZHK010000128.1:0-3723 GCA_015258885.1 Atopobium sp. | reverse complement strand
ACAGAGTACCGAGAAGACCGCAGAGAAGGCAACGCGGGGAACGCCAAAATATTGTGAAACTGGTGTGATAAAGATGCCAAAGCACGTAAGGATAATGGCGCACGGCAAAAACATGATGACAATACAAGTTGCAACGATGGCGTATGCATACTTAGTGCCTAGTAGACGTTGTAGCACTGAGGCTCCTCTCTTTTGGCCAGAAATAGTGTAGGCGATGTGCCTTAAAAAGGACACATCGCCTACCAAGTCGTACAAAATTTTTAAGAGGCAACTCAGGGTTTTACGCGCGCAAGATCTTAGCTGTCAGAACCTCTGCGGTTCTCGCCCTCAAGAGCACGGATTGGTCCGATGTCCTGAGTGGTCTCAAGAGCGCCTAGGTAGTTACCCTCTTCATCGCGAACAGCAAAGTAACGGACGTAGAGGAACTTATCTCTTACTTCAAACCAGAACTCGGAGGAGTCGCTACGACCGCTCCTGAACTCGGTGAGGATGCGACGAACAGCCTCTTGGCTCTTTGGTGGATGGCAGTCATATACGTCACGGCCAAGGCAGCTCTTAGGACGAGGGAAAGCACGGGTGTCGCCGTGGCTGAAGTAACGTGTCTTGTCATCTGCATCAACAAAGGTAATGTCAAGCGGAATGGTTGCAAAGACAGCCTCAAGCTGCGGAATGGTGAACTCACCGGTAGAGAGCTTGACCTTACCGTCAGCAGAAATTGCTTCCTCTTCTGCTTCAGCGCTATTCTCGTCCATAGCGGCTGCGGCTTCCATCTCTTTAAGCTTGTCGTTTGCAAGCTCAAGAGGATCTGCGTGCCATGAAGGAGGATTGACACCAAATGCGTGACCAAACTCGTTCTCCTCAGCGGCAATCTGGGTCCACTGGGTAGCGGTTAGGTGCTCAAGGGAAAGCGGAATGAGGACGTTCTCTTCCTTGGAAGCCATGGACTCAGCACCCTCAATAGCCTCATCCAGATAGTCAGCAACGGCTGCCATAAGGCCTGCATCATACTGGCCGTATGCAGTCTCGAGCAGAGCCTCTGCACCGTTAACAGCGTTTCTTACCTCGTCGTCCTTACCCCACATAACCTTTGAAGGACCAGTGATATCGTGGCGCTCAAGATGAGGGAAGAGTAGCTCTTCCTTGCGCTTGTAGTGAACAAAGACCTCGTCAAAGGCGTCCATATCAGCCTTTAGAATTGCTGCAACACCAGCGCACTCTTCGTTGCTGGAAGACTCGGTAAGCGTACGAGCACGCTTCACATCTGGAGCAACGCGGTCGTGGATAAAGGCAAGAATGCGGTCGTTCTCTTGGCGCATGGTCCAAACAGGATGGCCAGGAGTCTCTTCAACAGCGCCTGTTGGTGCGCAAGAAACCTTGCCTTCAAAGAGAGCGGCATGAACGTCGCAGAGCTTCAGGACCTTCTCCATTGGAACACCGCCAGCAATAAGCTCCTGCTCAGCGGTAGAAATCTCAGAGCCAGAGACGTCCTTGAAGTTACGAGCAAAGTCCTCGCGAACAGCCTCGATGTCCTCACCGTCGTTGAGGCGCTCAAGGTACTGGGCGATAAGAGCTTTGCGCTCCTCAGGAGTCTGCGCGATAGATGCGTTCTCTGCCTCTGCGGGTTTCTCGCCAGCTGGGGCTTCTGCTGCTGCAGGCTCCTCATCGCCAAGAATGGTAAAGCCGTGAGAGCGGAAGATTGCTTTGAGCTCCTCAAGGTCAACGCCTTTGTGGTCGCAGCCTTTAGGGATGGTCATAAAGCGTCCCATGGTCTGCAGACGGCCTGGCTCGGTAATCTCGGCAAAGCCGTTTTCTGCCATGAGGCCTTTAATAACGGGATACTTAGTGCAAATCTCATAAACGGATTTGCTTAAATCAAGAACCTGTGCCATACGGGCTCCTCTCGGATGGATTTAGAAAGTCTACTATGGCTTACTTTATACCCAAAGTGTGACAGGAGTTCCATATGGCTTTTGTTGTGGTTACAACAAAACAGAAATTATTCTTTAGTTTTAAAAGAGATCAGAATGAGAACTGGTTCTAAAAGATTTCAAGCATCTAGGACCTCCGACATTGCGTCGGAGAATGAGGCATAGTGCTTGTAATTTTCCGGATGCTCTTTCATGTTGGTGTATTCATTAAGAGCCTCTATAGTTTGAGCATTAGGAATTTCTCGCTTGATTTCAAAAGGGATTCCCTGCTCACGAACAGTCTGACGAAGAAAAATGGTAATAGCGGTAGTAAGATCCATGCCTAAATCTCTGAGAAGTTCCTGGGCATTCTTTTTAAGCGTTGGATCCAAATTTATATTTGTGCTTACTTTTGCCACAATGACCTGCCTTTCCTGTAATCTTGTTATACAAGATGAAGACGATAAAGTCAACAATTATGTGCGTATTATAGGTATAACACGCACATAATATGGACATGTATTATCAATCAAATAAACGCTACTCTGCGCTCTTTAGGGTAAATGCCAGCAGAACCGGATTGTGATCAGAATAGGCAAATTGCGTGTCAATGTTTCTGGCGGTTGCAACAACGTTATCCGAGACAATCCAGCCATCAACTGTGGTGGTGTATGTCTTGTCCTTCTCGTATGGAATGTCATCTCCGCGGCAGGTAGGAACGTCGGTAAGGTTGTCTGGAGCTACAACGCTAAAACCTTCTGGCAAATCAGAATCTTTGAGTTCTGCTACCCAGTCTGGTACCTGCTGAACAGAAGGATAGAGTGTAAGCGAGCCCAAAATGGCATGGTTCCAGTCGCCACCCGCAATAACGTAATTGCCCTTAGCGCGCTCCTCAGACATTATTTTGGTCAGAAGTGCAAGCTGTTGAGCGCGGCTGGTGCCGCCTTTGTCGTAGGCAGACATGTGGCTGTTAATAAGTACCAGCTCATGACCATCGCTGGTAGGGTAGCGTGTAATCATAAAGCAACGGTCTAGGTCAAAGAATTTTGTTGGGAACGACTCGTCAATGGGGTAGGTACGACGAGTTGCGCTTGAAGCAAGTACGTTTGAAAGCGTCAGAATTCCAGAGTTAGAGGTTCCGTGGAACTCTGTGAGTGGATAGGCGAGAAATGCGGTGTGGAAGTTCTGAGCAAAATATGATGCGTAGGATCCAAAGCGGCTCTCTGCTTCAGAAACTTGATTCACATGCCAACTTCTGTCAGATGAAGTATCAATCTCTTGGAAAAGAATAAAGTCAGGGGCTGTACCACCATTCAGAGAAGAAACGGTGTTCAGGGCACCGTTTGTGGTGTAAAGCACGGAGTTTCTGCTGACAGCACGGCCGTGAGTTCCTACGGTGCGCGTGCCATCCTGCATGATGCCTTCATCCATAAAGAAGGTGTAATCAGGGGTGTAAGCACCAAAGCCAATGTTGTAGGTTGAAGCTGTGTAGGTTTGGCCTACCTGTACGGTTGTAGTTTCAGGAGAGGCACCTTGATTGGATACGGGAGTATTGTCAGGAATGCGATAGTAATTAAGCTGCAGGTAGAGGGCATATCCACCAAGAACCAGTAAAGCTAGAACAAAAAGCCCGCCTACAAATTTGAAAAGTGGTGCAAGAACCCTTTTTAGAAGGCCAGTAATAAGCTTAAAGCCAAGAGACAAAACTCTTTTCATGCGAACCTCGTATCAGTCAAGTGTCGTATGATTTAAATGATAACTATTATGGATTGAAAGTATGTTGAGGAGTTTGTATGTCGCTATCAAGAAATACAAC